>JABDPH010000158.1 GCA_013042925.1 Eudoraea sp. | reverse complement strand
TTTTTATCCTCCTCAGAAATCTGTTCTTTCCCCTCTTTTATGAGGTTAATATGTTTAACTCCTTCAAAAAGGTTTGCAATAAGAATTGGCGTATTAAAATCATCATTCATTGCATCATAGCACTTTTGCCGCCAATCCTTTATATTAAAATCTGAAGTAGTGCCGGTTTTTAGGCCACCCAGATTGGAAATTGCCTCCATGAGCCTTTGATACCCCTTTTCTGAAGCAAGCAGGGCTTCATTGCTTAAATCCAGGATACTGGTATAATGGGCCTGCATCATAAAAAACCGAACAACAGAAGGAGAAAATGCTTTGCTGAGTATGTTGTTATTACCGGTAAATATCTCCTCAGGGAGAATATTATTTCCCGTAGATTTTGCCATTTTTTTGCCATTAAGGGTAAGCATATTGGCATGCAACCAATATTTCACAGGAGAATGACCGTTACTTGCTTCTGCCTGGGCAATTTCGCATTCATGATGAGGAAATTTAAGATCCATTCCGCCCCCGTGAATATCAAAATTCTCACCAAGATATTTCGTGCTCATCGCCGTGCATTCAAGATGCCATCCCGGAAATCCATCTCCCCATGGAGAAGGCCAGCGCATAATATGTTGTGGTTCTGCTTTTTTCCATAAGGCAAAATCCTGAGAATTTTTCTTTTCGTCCTGAGCCGCAAGTTCCCGGGTATTAGAGATCATGTCCTCCAGCTTTCTTCCACTCAGTTTACCGTATTCGTAATCTTCATTAAACTTCTTGACATCAAAGTATACCGAATCGTTAATTTCGTAGGCATAACCTTTATCCAGAATATCCTTGATAATCTCTATTTGCTCTATAATATGGCCCGTTGCAGTAGGTTCAATACTGGGAGGTAAAAAGTTGAATTTTTGAAGGATATTATGAAAATCTACGGTATAACGTTGCACCACTTCCATGGGTTCTATTTGCTCTAACCGGGCTTTTTTGGAAATTTTATCTTCTCCTTCATCAGCATCGTCTTCCAAATGGCCTGCATCTGTTATATTCCTTACATATCGCACCTTATACACCAAATGCCTGAGGTACCGAAAGATCATATCAAAAGACATGAAAGTGCGGCAGTTTCCAAGATGTACATTGCTGTATACCGTGGGACCACATACGTACATACCTACATGCCCTTCATTAATCGGCTCAAATAGTTCTTTGGTGCTGGAAAGGGAATTGTAAACTTTAAGGCGTTGGGTTTTATATAATTGCATTGTTGCTATATACAATTAGAAATTCGTCTCAAGGTTGATATAGTCAAGAAACTCTCGTCTGGTGGCTTCTTCTTTAAATTTACCACCGTATTCTGCTGTTACCGTGCTACTATCCACATCGCGTATTCCACGTGAATTTACGCATAGATGCTTTGCGTCTATTACACAGGCAACATCTTTGGTACCCAGGACTTCCTGAAGTTCTTTTACGATTTGAATGTTCAGCCGCTCCTGTACCTGAGGCCTTTTGGCAAAATAATCAACTATTCTGTTCATTTTTGAAAGACCAACAACAGTGCCGTTTGAAATGTAAGCTATATGGGCTTTCCCAACTATTGGAAGAAGATGGTGTTCACAGGTAGAATAAACCGTTATATTTTTTTCCACCAGCATTTCGCCATATTTATACTTATTCTCAAAAGTTGAGGAATTCGGCTTTTTCTTTGGCTCTAACCCACCAAAGACTTCCTTTACATACATTTTTGCTACCCTGTCTGGTGTACCTTTTAAACTATCGTCCTCCAGGTCAAGGCCCAGCGTTAGCATAATTTCCCTCACATTTTGGCGAATGCGTTCAATTTTTTCTTCCTCGCTTAAAACAAATGCATCTTTTCTCATTGGGGTTTGTTCAGACGAGGATACGTGATCGTTTCCTATGTCTTCAAAATGTTCTTCCAATGTTCTGTCTAATTTCATCTGGATACCTCTTTTTGGAAAGGCAAAGATATACATAATATGGCACTTTATATGCTGTTTAGGGCTATTCACAACATAAATTAGTGTTAAGTTGAAGTACAGGGTATTTTTATAAATTCCAAATCGTATACCTGATTATGAAGGGTAAAAGCTTAATATTCTGGTTTTTAACAATTCTTGGGACCAGTTCACTTATGGCCCAGGTGGCAGCTGATTGCGTCAATGCTGTTCCTATATGCAATAATACCCCTGTTAACGGCGGTACCCAGGGATATGGCGTGGATGACTACAATGGAGCCAATACAAGTGGTTGCCTTGAACAAACAATAACCGGGTCCATAGAATCTAATTCTGCATGGTATCGTTTTCGAACAGGTGCATCCGGACAATTGGGATTCAACATAGGTTTTGATTCTTCAGAAGATTGGGATTTTGCACTCTACCGGGCAGCTGACTGTGGCAGTTTGGGAGACCCGGTCCGTTGCAACTTCTTTGATAATAGTGATGAAGAAACATTTATGGGAGTAGGGGAAGATCCAACCGGAAGTCCAACTACAGTACTTTATGAAGATTGGATAAATGTAATGCCCGGTGAGGATTATTATCTGATGATAAATAACTTCAGCAACAACAATTCCGGTTTTTCAATTCAATTTTCGGGAAATATTTTTATTACAAACCCTTTTGATGCCCTGGATTGTTCCATTATAAATAATCTCCTTGGACCTCCCTTGGCGGCATGTGATAACGAGAATGTTATTCTGGATGCAACAACAGTCAATGCGCTGAGCTATACGTGGTATAGTGATACAGGTTCCGGTTTTCAATTAATAACAGGTGAAACCGGTCCTACTTACCAGCCAATGGTTTCGGCCATGTACAGGGTAGAAGTGATTACAACGACCATGACCAATATAATAAGTGATGTACAGGTAGCATTCAATATATCACCAACAACAAATTCTGTCACGGATGAAACTGTTTGTTCAGGTGTTATGGAATTTGATCTAACTCAAAAGGATGCCCAGGCGCTGGGCACTCAGGATCCTGCCTCTTTTATGGTGAGTTATCATAGTACGTTGAATGACGCTATGCTGGGTACAAACCCATTAATGTCTCCATATACGTTGAGCACTGGAACAGAAACCATTTATATCAGAAATACCTCAATAGATAATCCTCGGTGCTATGACGCTTCTGAACAGTTTCAGCTGAATGTTGTAGAAACTCCTGTTTTAAACATTCCTACGGAGATATTTATATGTGAAGATTCAGCAGGTGTAATCATTGGTGAAACCACACCTGATCCTCACTATGCTTATTTATGGGATACAGGAGAATCAACGCCGGGTATCACGGTCACACAGGCAGGTACTTATAACTTAACGGTTACTAACAATCAATTAGGACTGTCCTGTTCTTCCTCTGCTTTAATCACAGTGGTTGTTTCTGAAACTCCTGTCATAACCGATGTTAATATTGATGACCTCCAAAACAATAATACGGTTGAAGTCATTACGGATGTTGTAGGTAGTTTCGAATACCAAATAGACAGTGGGGCATTTCAGACAAGTAATATCTTCACTAACGTCTCCCCGGGTATTCATACGGTTACCATCAATGACCTCAACGGATGTGGTTCAGTAA
>JABDPH010000418.1 GCA_013042925.1 Eudoraea sp. | reverse complement strand
TTTAGGATAATTTTAATATTCCGGTAAATTTAATTTTACGATTTCCATAACAAGATTGGTTTCCCACTATTTATGGTTTCTTAAATTTTGTAAATGTTCATATTAATGTATTACTTACTGATACCATAACGTTTTTTATCTAAGCTATGGTATAGTCTTATACTCTTAACCCAAATAAGAGGCAAATTTTGTAATTTTGCTGCTCTTTAGCAAATATGAAAAAAGTAGTTGTAGGACTTTCGGGAGGAGTAGACTCCAGTGTAGCGGCATATCTATTGAAAGAACAGGGATATGAGGTTATTGGCCTTTTTATGAAAAACTGGCATGATGACTCTGTGACTATTTCCAAAGAATGTCCCTGGTTGGAAGATAGTAACGACGCATTGATTGTTGCCGAGAAGCTGGGCATTCCTTTTCAAACTGTGGATTTAAGCAAAGAATACAAGGAGCGGATTGTAGACTATATGTTTCGGGAATATGAAAAAGGCAGAACGCCCAATCCAGATGTACTATGTAATCGGGAAATTAAATTTGATGTTTTCCTTAAAATTGCTATGCAACTAGGGGCAGATTTCGTGGCAACAGGACACTATTGCAGAAAAGGAGAAATTTTGGATGCTAATGGGGCTACTACATACAGGCTATTGTCCGGGGTTGATGAAAATAAAGATCAATCGTACTTTTTGTGCCAGTTGTCCCAGGATCAATTATCCAAAACACTTTTTCCGATCGGAGAATTGACAAAACCTCAGGTAAGGAAGATCGCCTCTGATAATGAATTAATTACGGCGGATAAAAAGGATTCCCAGGGACTTTGCTTTATCGGAAAAGTGCGCCTCCCTGATTTTTTACAGCAAAAGCTGAAGCCAAAAAAAGGCCCCATAGTGGAAGTACCCAGTGATGTGCCCCAATACCAGCGAACCTTACCTCCCTTTAAAACTAAATTTGAGGAATTGGCCTATTATGCTCAAAAACCAGTTTATGAAATTTCTGATGGCGTCGTGGTAGGCCAACACCAGGGTGCTCATTACTTTACCAAAGGACAGCGAAAAGGTCTGGATGTTGGGGGTACTCCTGAGCCCTTATTTGTTATAGAAACTGATGTTTTGCAGAATATCATTTTTACCGGGCAGGGAAAAGCACACCCAGGACTTTACAGACGCACCTTGTTTATAACGGATGATGAATTGCATTGGGTTAGACCCGATCTCAGTCTTAACATTGACGAGTCTATGGAGGTTTGGGCCAGGATACGTTATAGGCAACCACTCCAAAAAGCAATATTATACAAGGTTGATGCCGGGCTTTATGTTGATTTTGAAGAGAAGCAATCTGCTATAACTGAAGGACAGTTTGCAGCCTGGTATATAGATAACGAGCTTGTTGGTTCAGGAGTAATTTCTTAATTTTTCAACAAAACAATCAGTACTTTTATAACTCCGGTTTAGTTCCGGTATTTAGATTATAACTCTATGCAAAATAGACTATGTACACTTTTCGGAATTGAGCACCCAATTATTCAGGCAGGTATGATTTGGGCAAGCGGCTGGAGGCTGGCCTCTGCGGTATCCAATGCAGGAGGACTGGGGCTTATTGGCGCAGGAAGTATGTACCCGGAAGTTCTAAGGGAACATATTCAAAAGTGCCAGCAGGCAACGGAAAAACCTTTTGGAGTTAATGTACCCATGCTTTATCCGGATATTGATAAGTTGATGGAAATCATAGTGGAACTAAAGGTCAAAATCGTATTTACCTCCGCCGGTAATCCAAAGACCTGGACTAAATATTTAAAAGAAAACGGGGTAACCGTGGTACACGTGGTGAGTAGTGTCAAATTTGCTTTAAAGGCCCAGGAAGCAGGAGTAGATGCGGTAGTTGCAGAAGGATTTGAGGCTGGGGGTCACAACGGAAGGGACGAAACAACTACACTGACTCTAATCCCGGCAGTACGGGAAAAAATAAATATTCCATTAATAGCTGCCGGAGGTATTGCTACCGGAAGTGCAATGCTTGCAGTAATGATTCTGGGGGCAGATGGTGTTCAAGTAGGCAGTAGATTTGTAGCAAGTGATGAGGCATCCTCCCATAATTTGTTTAAGGAAAAAGTTGTAGAGGCCGGAGAAGGGGATACCCATTTAACGCTCAAGGAACTCGCCCCGGTAAGAATACTTAAAAACAAATTCTACCAGGACGTGCAGGCAGCTTATGCGCAGGGTTATGGAACAGAGGAGTTAAAAAGTTTATTGGGTAGGGCCAGAGCTAAACGAGGGATGTTTGAAGGTGATATGGAAGAAGGAGAATTGGAAATAGGTCAGGTTTCCGCGCTTATCCACGACATTAAACCTGCAGCCGAAATTGTTGATGTTATGATGCAGGAATTTAATGAAGCCAAAAAGAGATTGGCAGATTTATAAACAAAAAAGATTGCATTCCTTAGAGTTTTAAGCAACTCAATATTTTTCCTATAGTTACAATTTCACCCTAAGTACATAACTATCCGCTGTAATATATAATGCTGATTTGTCCGTATTGAAGGCACAATTTGAAGTAGCTTGTCCGGTTTTAATTTTGCCCAATACCTTTCCTTCGGGAGAGAAAATAAAAACTCCTCCGGGCCCCGTTGCAAATAAGTTCCCTTCGTTATCCACTTTTAAACCGTCTGGCAGGCCTTTTTCTTTACCAACAAGTTCGGTAGCATTAAAAAAGAGCTTAGCATTACTAATAGAACCGTCCTTCAGGACATCAAATACTTTCCATATCGCCAGTTCAGGATCAGAATTCGCCACATACAGTTTCTTCTCATCTGGCGAGAAGGCAATGCCATTAGGTCTGGTAAATTCAGTAGTTAAAAGGGTTAACTCTCCTTCTTTGCTCAGCCTGTATACCCCCTGATAGTTCAGTTCTTTGCCCGGGTCATCCATTCGCTGTGGCAGGCCATAAGGAGGGTCTGTAAAATAGAGGTCCCCGTTACTTCTGTATGCTGCATCATTGGGGCTATTGAATCTTTTACCTTTATAAGCGCTGGTCAGGGTTTTGTAGTTGGCGGTTGGCTCCGAAACCGAACTTTGCATTAGTGCGATCTGTCTTTCCCCATGCTGGCATAGTACCATCTCACCTTCGCTATTTAGGAGTAAACCATTAGCCCCTGGTTCTGATCCTCCAAATTCTTCACCCATAAAACCTGAAGGTTTTAAATATAACTTTGCTTTTTCTCCTTCCTTCCAACTATAAATTGAATTCCTCGGAATGTCTGTATACAAAAGCATCTCCTGTTCGGGTAACCACAACGGGCCTTCAGTCCAGTCATGCCCTTCAGCTAATACTTCAACTACGGACGCTTCAGGAATTATAGACCACAGACTTTCGCCATAGGCCTCAATCTCGCCTTCTTCAAATATTCTGGTCGCATATGACTTTTCCTGTTCTTTAACAGAATTCTCTTTTTTTTCGGTTTTGCATTGAAGCAGGATTAAGGTGTTTAATGCCACAAGGCTCAGGTATAATATCTTTTTCATATGCTTAGTAAAGGTAGTAATCCAATTATTTTAAACGATTTCAGTTGGGTATAGTGCAATTTACCAAAATACCTGCTACTGCTGCAAGATCCTGATGTCCTTAATTAAACGGGTTATCTCTTGGTCTTTAGTGCCGTCATAGATTCCTCTTATCTGTTTTTCTTTATCAACTAAAACGAAGTTGGGCGTATGAATAAAATCCTGCAGGCCGCCATCACCTTGATCAACCACGGCAAAATAATTTTTACGAGCCAATTCATAAATATGTCTTTTGTTGCCTGTGGTAATATTCCATTTGTTATCAAGTGCTCCATTTTTAGAGGCATAATTATATAAAACGGGCACGCTGTCATACTCGGGAGTTACAGAAAGCGACAATAATTTTACATCTACATCATTTAAAAACTCCGTTTGCAATTTTTCCATATTATTGGTCATAACAGGACAAATAGTGGGACAACGGGTAAAGAAGAAATCGGCTACATAGATTTTACCTTCGTAATCCTTTTCGGTTATTGTATCCCCGTTTTGATTGATAAGACTAAAAGGGCCAATTTTATGGTTAGCATTCATATCTTGAAGACTCCTGTCTACCAGTTCAGGGTTTAAATCTGCAGGATTATAAACTGCCGGTTCTTCTTCCTGAAACCAATAGGAAAAGAAAATCAATAAGGATGTAAGCACCAGGAATATAATTATTCCCTGCCTTAGATGTGGG
>JABDPH010000417.1 GCA_013042925.1 Eudoraea sp. | reverse complement strand
ATTAGGGAGTGTGTACATAGGATTAACACCATCCATAATTAATGCCCCAACTGTACCAGAATTCATATCCTGAATAAGCTTATTAACAGCCTGAGTATTGCCTTGTCTTATATATCTTGGTTTGCCCGGATTAAAAGAAGTACTGGCCAACATCTCATTTATAGTCAAAGTAACTGCCTGAGCATTTACATCATCCAGCCCGGTTACAACAACTGCCTTGTTTCCCGCTTTCTTAATTTCTGCCGCAACATCGTCTACAGCTTTGCTGACCATATCACTGAGATCAACACTAACAGAGCTGTTGTTTAGTTTACCAAATAAGCTCGCAAGTGCCTTTTTCTGTTCTGAAGGTTTTAGTGGGATACGTTTATCGGCATTTGCTCCGGTAAGAGACATATTGGATTCAAACTGAATATGCCTGGACATTTTACCCTCTTTTGGGATTCGCCCTTTGGAATATCCACTATCAAAGCCACCACCCTGCCAATCGGCCAGAAAATCTGCGCCAAAAGAAACAATGATTTCCGCTTGTTCAAAATCGTATGACGGCAGAGCTCTTTCTCCATATTTAGCTTCGTATGCAGCCAGAGTGGCATCTTCACTTATGGCGTCATAAGTAACGTGATTTACATTCCCGTAGACTTCTTTAAACTCATTTATCAATTTTGAAGTAGATGGACTGGCATATGTTTGTGTAAGCAATAC
Organism: Eudoraea sp.; assembly: GCA_013042925.1. Taxonomy (GTDB): domain Bacteria; phylum Bacteroidota; class Bacteroidia; order Flavobacteriales; family Flavobacteriaceae; genus Eudoraea. Next base: position 3,439 of record JABDPH010000417.1, on the reverse strand, counting down.
TATTTGCTTCCCAGAATCTTTTAATCCTTCTAACTTATTTTTTACTGACGTATCTAACGAGGACCACTCAACAGGTTCTCCATTTGCCAAAGGGCCTTGCAATCTTGTGCTGTCATATAACGAAAGAACAGATGCCTGCACTCTTGCATTGCCATTACCATTTGTTTTTGCTTCCTTATTATTTTCAACTTTAATGGGTCTGCCTTCTCGTGTTTTGATCAAAATACTGGCAAAATCATAGCCATCCGCTATCGTGGTTGCATAATAATTTGCGACACCCGGAATAATTTGTTCGGGCTTAACAACATAAGGAATAGACTTTCTCACAGGTCCTTCACAAGCCGCTATTGAAGCTGCAGCAGTGCTAAAACCTACATATTTTAGAAAGTCTCGCCTATTGGTTGTACTGGCAGACAAATTCTCTTCATCCCCTAAAAAATCATCAACTGGTATTTCTTCAGGAAATTCGTTTTGTCTTAGCGTCTCCATGATGGAATCGTTGGGATTTAACTCCGCTTCGCTTTTCCAATACTTTTTTGATGCCATACTATATATCTGTAATTAGATGCTTATTTTTTTCTAATAATGGCACTTGCCACATTCCAATCCGCCCATTTGAGCAGCGGTAAGATTTTCAACGCCATATTTTTTGGATAATTCTTCATGTATTTTCGCATAATAGGCGTTATCCTCTACCTTAACATTTGTTTCCCTATGGCAATTAATACACCATCCCATAGTCAATGATGAATATTGATACATGATCTCCATTTCCTCAACCGGACCATGACAGGTTTGACATTCAATACCTGCAACGGAAACGTGCTGAGAATGATTAAAGTAAGCCAAATCTGGCAGATTGTGAATCCTTACCCATTCAACAGGCTGGCTCTCACCGGTATATTGCTGATTCTCCTCGTCCCAGCCTACAGCTTTATATAACTTTTTAATTTCCCCTGTATAGAATTCATTGGTATACCCATTAGCCAAATCTTCGGGACTTGGACCCTCAGGGTTTCCTTTATACTCATAAATTGATTTATGACAATTCATACAAACATTTAATGAGGGTATTCCAGAATGTTTAGATACTCTGGCAGAAGAATGGCAATATTTACATTCAATTTTATTATCTCCGGCATGTATTTTATGGGAATAATGAATTGGTTGAATTGGGGCATAACCCTGATCTATACCCACTTGCATCATCCATCCATAAGCAAAATACGCACTCGCCAATAACAGGAAAATACAAGATACGAGAACCAGGAATTGGTTTTGTGCAAATGCCTTCCATATTGGAGTTCGCTTAACCGCTTTTTCCTTTTCAAGCACTACCCCATTAGCTTCAGCTATTCGTTGTAAGGTACTGTTTACTAAAAACAACATCATTACGAGTAAGGCAAAAACCAGGACAAGGGCTCCCAAAATAATTTCATTGGTAATCCCTGAAGAATCACCCGTTCCCTCGCTTGCAGCAGCTGTAGTTGTTGCAGCTACCGGCGCAGGTGGTGGAGCAGCTGTGTAAGCCAATATATCATCAATATCTGCATTTGATAGTGTGGGAAATGCAGTCATTGCAGCCTGATTGTACTCCTCATAAATTTTATTAGCATAGGCATCCCCGGAACTAATCATTCCCGCACTATTCTTAATCCAGGTATATAACCATTCCTTATCTAAACCTTCATCTTCAGCCAGTCTGGTCTCAACATTAGCCAGGGCCGGCCCGGTCATTTTTCTATTTAACGCATGACAGGCAGCACAATTCTGATTAAATAATTGTTTTCCTTTTGCGACATCACCAGCAGCTGCATCTGCAGTTTCAGCAGCAACTTCAGTATCAGCTTCAACACCGGGTACAGCGTCTTCCTGCTGGGCAAAAAGAGAATTTGAAAGGAGTAGGTAAACTACTATAGTAAAAGCAAAAAGTTTAGAAATCTGATGGCGGTACAAAACCTTTTTCATATTTAAAATATTTCTATCTTAATTCTGGCACGATAATTACTATTAGAATAGGGTAATAAGGTAATTTATCGCCGCTCAAATTGACGACAAAAATAAGACTTTGACTTTATTTGAGAAATGTTAAGGGTTTTATAATTTATAATTTATATTTATTCTAAATAAGTGAGAAAACTTTTGTTTAACCTTCAATAAATTACTTTTGCATTTTAAGTTTGATGCCAATAAATTTTATATCATGAAAACAGCAATTCTATCAGTAATACTACTTGGCTTCGTTACTTGCGGAACAGCACAGAGTGGAGAAATCAGTATTGAACAGGATGCGAGTATTACCCGTCTTCTCGAAGTTTATAAAATAAGTAATTCGAAATCCAATTTTTATACAATTCAGGTTGGATTCGGCTCGTATTCCAAAGCAGAGGAACTTAAACAACAGGTAGATATTGATTTTCCTGACTTAAAAGCGAAAATTATTTTTGATTCCCCAACTTACAGGGTTCAGATTGGTCAATTTAGATCTAAATTGGAAGCGGAACGCAAATTTAAAGAGGTTCGGATAAAATATCCTGAATCACTTTTATTAAAACCAGAAAAAACAAAAACGACCAAATAGGTCGTTTTATGTTTTACTATCATTCAATATATCTATTCCAGGAATAAGACTTGTCTTTGGTCTCTATTCGCAAAACTTTTCAAATTCGGATTAAAGCTTTTTCTTTACAGCCACTTCCTGGAAGGCTTCTACAATATCACTTTCTTTTATATCATTGTAGTTTTTTATCTGAAGTCCGCAATCATAACCTTTGGCCACTTCTTTTACATCATCCTTAAACCTTTTTAAAGAAGATAGTTCTCCTGTAAATATTACCACACCATCCCTTATGAGTCGAATACTGGAGTTTCTGAATATTTTGCCTGTGGTTACCATGCAACCTGCAATGGTACCTACTTTCGATATTTTAAAAGTTTCTCTGATTTCGGCTGTACCTGTAATTTCCTCTTTCATCTCCGGAGACAGCATTCCTTCCATCGCGTCCTTAAGATCATTAATGGCGTCATAAATAACTGAATACATCCTGATATCAATCTCCTCTTTGTCTGCAATATCCCTTGCATTGCCCATTGGTCTCACATTAAAACCAATAACAATAGCATCAGATGCCGAAGCTAATAATACGTCAGATTCAGTTATTGCACCTACTCCTTTATGAATAATATTGACTTGTATTTCATCTGTTGACAATTTCTGGAAGGAATCGGTTAATGCCTCTACTGATCCATCCACATCTCCCTTTAAAATAATATTCAACTCCTTGAATTCGCCCAAAGCAATTCGCCTGCCAATTTCGTCAAGGGTTATATGTCTTTGCGTTCTTACTGATTGTTCCCGTTGAAGCTGACTCCTTTTGGATGCTATTTGTTTAGCTTCTTTTTCATCTTCAAACACATTGAATTTATCCCCGGCCTGAGG
>JABDPH010000414.1 GCA_013042925.1 Eudoraea sp. | reverse complement strand
GATTTTATAATAGCGCATCCAACTGCAAAACCTCAACAGGTGGCTACCGCAATCACCCGTGGGGCATTTGAATTTCAGGGTCAAAAATGCAGTGCTGCTTCAAGGGTTTATTTGCCAAAGTCTACTTCCGCTGAAATATTGGATTTAGTAAAGAAGGATGTAGAATCATTCAATCCTCCGGGATCTCCGGAAGATATGAGCAACTTTATAACTGCTGTAATACATGAAGGATCATTCGACAAATTAGCGTCATATATAGATCAGGCCAAAAAAGATAAGGATGCCAGTATTGTTGTTGGCGGTAATTATGATAAATCCAAGGGTTATTTTATTGAACCTACAGTAATCCTTACGACGGATCCTCATTATTCAACTATGGAAACTGAATTGTTTGGGCCGGTAGTAACAGTTTATGTTTATGAAGATAAGGACTGGTCTAAAACTCTGAAATTAGTAGATAGCACATCCGAATATGCCCTAACTGGGGCTGTTTTAGCGAAAGATCGATATGCTATAGATGAAGCCACAAAAGTACTTCAGAACTGTGCAGGTAACTTCTATATAAACGATAAACCTACAGGTGCCGTAGTAGGACAACAACCTTTTGGAGGGGCAAGGGCTTCAGGAACAAATGACAAGGCAGGTTCTGCTCAAAATTTACTCCGATGGGTTTCGCCGAGGCTTATTAAAGAGACTTTTGTGACTCCAGAGGATTATCGTTATCCGTTTCTGGGATAAATCTTATGAGCCATCACATTTTGTTTTAGCTATACGCAGAACATAATTTTACCCTAAATTTCCTGGGCGCAGGAAAAATATGTTTAAAGGTATTTGAAATATAATTTTTGTTTCATCTTTTAACATAATTTCACAGCTGGTTGGTTTATCTTATGGTGCTTTCACTACTAACCAGGCACGACTATGAAAAATTTCCTATTAGTTTTACTAATTATTCCATCTATATTTTTGTACTCTCAGCAGCAAAATATAAAATTGGCTTCCGATATTTTTGCACCATTTACTGATATAGCTAGCGAAAAAGGCTTTGCACTCGAATTAGTAAAAGAAGCCTTGAAACGCGGCGGTGTTCAAATAGAACAGACTATTGCCGGATTTTCGGAGGTAATGGACGGGATAAATACGGGAAAGTACGATGGAAGTGCGGCCTTATGGAAAACGGAAGACCGGGAAAATTACTTGCTCTATTCTGAACCATATCTAGAAAACCGTTTGATTTTAGTAGGCAGAAAAGGAAGTGATGTTAGCGCTAAATCCCTTAGTGAATTAAAGGATAAAAGAATTGCGATTATATCGGGTTATGCTTACGGATCCTCAATTTATACTTCATTAGATGTTATAATTATTCCCGGTAAAAGTGATCAGGAAAATCTGGAGAAATTACTAACATTCAAGACAGATTATATGTTGGTAGATGAATTACTCATATCCTATTTATTAACCTATCAATTAAATGATATCAGCAGGTTTCTTGAAATTGGCAAAGAGGCTTTTATAATTCAACCGCTACACCTTGCCATCTTAAAAAATAAGCCAAATGCACAAAAAATAATTGAAGATTTTAATAACAATATTGGGAATATGATGTCTGATGGCACTTATAATAAAATACTGGAATTAAATTGGATACAATCTGATATTGATGGCGATGGCGTTCACGAACTGGTTTTGCTTGGAGACAAAGCCGGAAGAGAAGCACCAGCCAACTACTATAGATTGATGACTAAAACAGCAATGGTAGAAAATTCTGAAAGATATTATATTAACGGAGAAATTTATGATGGATGGCAAGTTGTTCCTGCTAAGTATAAGACAGACATCATGAAAGCGGCCAAAATGAATACTACCTCCTCCTCCGGACTTAAGTTAAAATTTTAAACCACGAACTTTTCAATTTCACCATTTTAGATCCAATTCTCCAATCCTACAAATTAGATATTAGGTAAGTCTAAATTTTCATTTAACATTTAAAAATCAGCACTTTAACTTTCTAAAAAGTGCATTTATTAGAATATTTATGTAAATTTAACGTTAAGTAATTGTAAATTTATAATTATTAACTGTACTCTAAATCTTTGAAATGGAAAGAAATACTAATGTTAAAGCTAAAAAAGGTAGGTTAAAAAAATACGTAGAATATATCAAAACCTATGCTCAAAATTGTAGGTATTCCTTTAATATGATGCTGACACTTTAACTTTTGCCTTTATATTTCATTGGCAAATAGACCACTTTTTTGGTTTTAAAAAAATCTTCTTCGAAGAATTCGGACATTTCAAATACCTGTACATTTCTGTAGTCTTTTAATTCTTCGGATAAATCCCCTCCCTTTAAATATAGGATTCCGTTTTTAAGTTCATGTACTGACTTTTTCTTGATACAACCCTGAACCCATCTAACAAAGGTAGGCATAGCCGCTACGGCCCTACTTACAATAAAATCATACTGATCATCAAGGTCCTCAACTCTACTGTGACAGGTGGTAACATTTTTTAGACCAAGGCCGGAAACGACTTCTTCTACTACTTTTATTTTCTTCCCAATTGCGTCTACCAATGTAAAATGGGAATCTGGAAATAGTATAGCCAGGGGAATACCAGGAAAACCTCCGCCGGTTCCGACATCCAATATAGATGCGCCGTTTTTAAACCACTGAATCTTGGCTATCCCTAAAGAATGAAGTACATGTCGCAGATAAAGTTCGTCTATATCTTTTCTGGAAACTACATTTATTTTTTTATTCCAGTCCTGATATAAATTTTCAAGGCGGAAAAAATGTTCTTTTTGAATTTCAGATAAATTGGGAAAATATTTAAATATTATATCAGCTTGCATCTGTACCTTTGCATTTTGCCAAAAATAATACATTCACTACTAACGGCATTTTTAATTATCGTGAAGGGAAGGTATTAAAAAGCCAGATATTACGTTATATTTACACAAATGATTTCATCATATGGATTCAACCACAATTAAGTTCTCTAGAAAAGATTCAGCACAGTTCTTTAAAACTTTGAATAAAAGAGTAAATGATTATTTTAAGGAAAATCAATTAAAGAAAACTGGAAATTGGCGTTTGTATTTCAAAACTGCCATTATGTTCGCTCTTTTTCTGGCTCCTTACTTCATAATTTTGACTCTAAATCTGCCTAACTGGGCCAATTTATTATTAACCATTACCATGGGAGTTGGAATGGCCGGTGTGGGCATGAATGTCATGCACGACGGAAACCATGGTTCCTATTCCACAAAAAAGTGGGTTAATAAACTAATGGGGAGCAGTATTTATATTCTGGCAGGAAACGTCTATAACTGGCAAGTGCAGCACAATGTCCTACACCATACTTATACCAACATTCATACACACGATGAAGATCTTGAGGCTGGAAGAATATTGCGCTTTTCTGAACATGCAAAATGGCACAGATTCCATAAATTTCAACACTACTATTCTGTGTTTCTATATGGGTTATTAACCTTTAATTGGGCAATAACTACAGATTTTATGCAAATGTACCGTTATACAAAACGTAAGTTATCCTATGGAAAGTTTCCAAATCCTTTTCTTAACTGGAGTGTTTTGGTGGCTACTAAAATGATTTATATAACAATATGGATAGTGTTGCCAATGCTGATTTTAGACATAGCATGGTGGAAAATCTTACTTGGCTTTTTTATTATGCATTATGTTGCCGGGGTAATTCTTAGTGTGGTTTTTCAATTGGCGCATGTTGTAGATGAGGCCGAAACACCTTTACCGGCAAAAGATGGCACTATGAAAAATACCTGGGCCATACATCAGTTGCTGACAACAGTTAACTTTGGAACAAAAAACAGGATTGTAAATTGGTTTACAGGAGGATTAAATCATCAGGTAGAGCACCATATCTTTCCAAATATCAGCCACATTCATTACACAAAAATCTCCAAAATTGTTAAACAGACGGCAAAAGAATTTAATTTACCCTATAACGAGTATAAAACTACAAGAAAAGCTATAATTTCGCATTTCAAACACTTAAAGGAATTAGGCAAGAAGCCTTCATTGCAGTACCAGTAAATTTATCGTAAGAATGAGTAAGCTTTTATCCGATAGAATAAAAAACATGTCTACTTCGGCCACCTTAGCTATGGCCGCAAAAGCCAGAGAATTAAGAACCCAGGGAAAGGATATTATTGGGTTGAGTTTAGGTGAACCAGATTTCAATATTCCAGATTTTATTAAAGAAGCAGCAAAAAAAGCAATTGATGAGAACTATAGTAGTTACTCACCGGTGGATGGATACGCAGATCTTAAGCAAGCCATTTCTAATAAGTTTAAAAGGGATAATGACCTGGACTATGGGCTAAGCCAAATTGTTGTGTCAACGGGAGCAAAACAATCATTGGCCAATGTGGCAATGGTAACACTCAATAAGGGTGATGAAGTAATTTTACCTGCCCCTTATTGGGTAAGCTACAGCGATATTGTAAAACTGGCGGAAGGAGTGCCGGT
>JABDPH010000411.1 GCA_013042925.1 Eudoraea sp. | reverse complement strand
GGTGAATATGTCCACAGATCACATAGTCATAGCCTTTGGCAAGAGCTGTTTCTATTGCAGTTTGCTTAAAAATACTAATATACTTATCAGCATTTTTCACACTGCTTTTTATTTTCCCGGTCAAAGAATATTTTTCTTTTCCAATTTTGGCAAAGAACCGGTTGAACACCCGATTAAAGCGAAGTACAAGTCCGAATCCGGTATCACCCATTTTAGCAAGCCACTTTATTTGTGGAAAAGAAATATCAAAAACATCTCCATGAAAAATCCAGGCTTTCTTACCATCTAATTTTAAAACTAATTTGTCTTGTATTGATAAATTTCCTATCCGGGTATCACTAAACCTGCGTAATTTCTCATCATGATTTCCAGTAATATAAATGACTTCGGTGCCCTTTGAAGCCATACCTATAATTTTTTTTAGAATCTTTAAATGTGATGCGGGAAAAAAGTGATTTTTAAATTGCCAGATATCAATAATATTGCCATTCAGAATTAACTTTTTTGGATCTATACTGCTTAGATATGCCATCAGCTCATCTGCATGACAATTGGGAGTGCCTAAATGCACATCAGATATTACCGCTACCTCTATACGCCGCTTTTTCAAAGGATAAGGAAGTTTTGTGTAAAATTAGACCCATTGGTATAGTTTCATCTTAAGACAAAGTCATTATTGCTTAAAACTAAGGTTAAGTTTAACCTCAATAATTATTCATTTGTTACTTTATTATTAACTTAAGCTGTGTTTTGTTTCCCATCATTTAACATCTATCTTTGGCTCTGGAAAAAAGAGTTAGTACTTCTAACTAGATATAAAAGCACCTTGGCTTATGGCTGGTAATACATTTGGAACACTTTTTAAACTCACTACTTTTGGAGAATCTCATGGTAAGGCAATTGGTGGTGTTTTAGATGGATGTCCGTCTGGAATAAAGTTGAATTTGGAAGCAATACAGCAAGAACTGGATAGGAGAAAGCCCGGTCAATCTGCTATAGTTACACAACGCAAGGAGCCGGATACTGTTGTTTTTTATTCCGGAATATTTGAAGGGCAGACTACTGGAACTCCAATTGGATTTGCGATTTATAATACAAATCAGAAATCAAAAGATTACTCGCATATAAAAGATTCATATCGCCCGTCTCATGCAGATTATGTATATGATAAAAAGTATGGTTTTAGAGACTATAGGGGAGGGGGCAGAAGTTCTGCTCGTGAAACAGCCAGTCGTGTAGTTGCGGGAGCTATCGCTAAACAATTTTTAAGTGGTATAATTATAAATGCCTACGTTTCCCAGGTTGGTTCCCTTAAACTTGAAAAACCCTATTCGGAACTAGATTTTAAATTAACCGAGAGTAATGCTGTACGTTGTCCGGATCCTGACACAGCCGACAGAATGGAGTCTTATATTAAAGAAGTTCGCAAAGAAGGCGATACGATTGGTGGCATTATTAGCTGTGTGATCAAAAATGTCCCGGTTGGCCTTGGAGAACCGGTTTTTGATAAGCTTCATGCTGATCTTGGTAAAGCCATGTTATCTATTAATGCGGTCAAAGGATTTGAATATGGCAGCGGTTTTGAAGGTGTCAAAATGAAAGGAAGTGTTCATAATGATCAATTCAACCCAGACGGAAGTACAATTACCAATAACAGCGGTGGTGTACAAGGGGGCATTAGCAATGGTATGGATATCTATTTTAATGTAGCTTTTAAACCGGTTGCGACTGTCATTCAGTCTTATGAGACTATCGATAAAGATGGCAATATGGTCAGGACTAAGGGAAAGGGCCGGCATGATCCGTGTGTAGTGCCAAGAGCTGTACCTATTGTTGAAGCAATGGCGGCATTAGTACTTGCCGACTTTACTTTGCTAAATAGAACCATTAAATTATAAACCTGCTTTTTTAGGGGGTTTACTTTCAAAATATTATCTTTCTAACCTAAACTTTTTATATGAAGAAACTGGAATTGCATTGGCAAATCCTAATTGGGATGATCCTGGGCCTTCTTTTTGGCTTCGCAATGACTTATATTGAATGGGGTCGTGGTTTTGTGCAGGATTGGATTAACCCTTTTGGTACTATATTCGTTAAACTTCTCAAATTAATTGCAATTCCTCTTATTCTTGCTTCCTTAATTAAAGGTATTTCTGATTTAAAGGATATTTCAAAGTTCAGAAATATAGGGCTTCGAACAATAGCTATTTACATATGTACTACAATAATTGCTATTACTATTGGCCTGGTATTGGTTAATATTTTGCAACCAGGTGACGGCATTTCAGATGAAACAATTACTAAATTAACAAATACCTATGCTACAGATACCGCTGTAACCTCAAAGATTGAAGCAGCTTCCAGGCAAAAAGAAGTTGGTCCCTTACAGTTTTTGGAAGACATGGTTCCTGATAATGCCTTTGGTGCCCTTAGTGATAACAGCCTAATGCTTCAGGTTATATTTTTCACAATATTCCTGGGAATAGCAATGCTGTTAATAGGTGAAAAAAGAGCTAAGCCACTAAAAAAGATCTTTGATTCGCTCAATGACGTTGTTCTAAAAATGGTAGACCTTATAATGCTCACCGCTCCGGTGGCTGTTTTTGCATTGTTAGCAAATGTTGTTGTCTCCTCCGGCGACCCGGATCTGTTGCTGGCACTATTGAAATATGCCGGGGTAGTGGTTTTGGGGCTATTTTTTATGGTTGTATTTTATACTATTGTCGTTGCCACTTATACACAGAAAAATCCTTTCTGGTTTCTTAAGGAGATAAGTCCTGCTCAACTATTGGCATTTTCCACAAGTTCTAGCGCAGCTACACTTCCGGTTACTATGGAAAGGGTAGAGGAGCATATTGGAGTAGATAAAGAGGTATCTAGTTTTGTACTCCCCGTAGGTGCTACCATTAATATGGATGGTACAAGTTTATATCAGGGTGTTGCAGCTGTTTTTATCGCACAGGCTCTTGATTTTAACCTCTCTCTTGGCGGCCAACTGACTATTGTGCTTACCGCATTGCTGGCATCTATTGGCTCGGCAGCTGTACCGGGAGCGGGTATGGTAATGCTGGTCATTGTTTTAGAATCTATTGGTTTCCCAGCAGATAAGCTGGCTATTGGACTGGCACTAATTTTTGCTGTAGACCGTCCATTAGATATGTGCAGAACAATTATTAATGTAACCGGAGACGCTACCGTTTCAATGATTGTCGCCAAATCTGTCGGGAAATTAGGTAAACCCCGTATAGAAGACTGGGATGAGTTTTATGAAGAAGTAAAATAAACTAAAATTAAGTCCAATGAACATTTGTTTTCTTATGTATCCTTGGGAGGAGATTGACCCTGAGAATGATACAAGCCTTGCATTAATTCACGAATGCGTTAAACGTAACCACGGTGTAGCCTTGTGCACGCCTGCTAATCTTACTATTCGCAATAGTGTTACAAATGCCTTTTGCACTGTTTTAGGCAGAATGGATAAAGTACCCAGCAGTCTTAAGTCTTTTTATAGAAAGGCTGAAATTAGGGAGGAAATGCTGCCGCTGGCCGGCTTTGATGTTATCTTCATGAGAGCCAATCCACCACTTGACCCTATTATGTTGAATTTTTTGGATTCTGTAAAGGACGATGTGTTCATAGTTAATTCACTGCAGGGGTTGAGAGAGGCGAATAACAAGTTATACACTGCGGCTTTTGGTGATAGCCATGACAATATAATACCTACGACCCATGTTTCTAAGAATAAAAACTATCTGGTAAAGCAGATCAAAGAATCCAAAGCCGATAAAATGATCTTAAAGCCATTGAATGGCTTTGGAGGTTCGGGTGTTATCCTGATTGAGAAATCGGCAATGTCGAATATAAAGTCGCTATTGGATTTTTATATATCAAGTTCCGATGGTTCATCTAATTATGTTATTCTTCAGGAATATATTGAAGGGGCAGAGCAGGGTGATGTTAGAATTCTGATTTTAAACGGTGAACCAATTGGTGCAATGCGCCGTATTCCAGGTTCCGATGATCATCGCTCCAATGTTTCTGCAGGAGGTTCGGTTGCAAAGCATACACTTACAAAACAGGAAAAAGCATTATGCAAGCAAATAGGACCCAAACTGGTTAAGGATGGGCTATATTTTGTAGGAATCGATGTTATCGGCGGTAAATTAGTAGAGGTTAATGTTATGTCGCCGGGTGGGATAACCTACATGAATAAGGTTTATAAAACAAAAATTCAGTCCAAAATAATAGACTTTATTGAGAGTAAGGTAATTGATAAATTGCAAGCTTTTGACAGGCGTTCCAGATTGCGAAATGAAGTTGAGAATGCTTAAGCTTTCAGTTGCCGATATTATCTCAAAAATTAAATCTGAGATTCCGTTTGAGGCAGTTTCCGAAGATTATTCCTTTACTTTAAAAATAAGTGATTATGCGCCTTATATATGTGCAGCAGTGCACAACGGGCATCAATTTAGAAAATCGCTCTGGGATAATTGCCTTCATACCGAATACGATCGATGGTATGAAGAAGATCCATGTACCAGCGAAATGGTTGCTTCTCACCCCATTGTCCTAAGCGGTTGTGACAGCAGGTTTGAATATGATCTTAATCGGCCCCCTGATGGTGCCATTTATTCAGATGCCTGGGGTAAGCCTTTGTGGAAAACACCAATATCTGCTCAGGAATACGATCACAGCATGCAAAAACACGCCTCGTTTTACAGTGTTGTTCACGCTCTTGTTGAACAAATTGAAGGGAAATATGGAAAGGCCATTGTTTTTGATATGCACAGTTATAATTGGAAACGCTGGGACCGGAATGTGCCTACCTGGAACCTTGGCACCAGTAATATAGATAACAGTCGATTCGGTGAAATAGTTACAGACTGGCAACAAAAGCTGGAGACTATTAAATTACCGAATAATATAAAATCCGATTGTAAAATTAACGACACCTTTCAGGGAAATGGGTTTTTTCTAAAATATATTACAACAACTTTTGGCAATACCCTTGTTTTAGCAACTGAAATTGCCAAGGTCTATTGCGATGAGCTCACTGCTATTATTTATCCTGAGGTAGTGCGTGCTGTGGAATTGCAATTAAAAGAATTAGTACCTTTGCAGGCTAAAGAATTTCATGAGAAAGATTTATGATTACGGAAGATCAGCGCCTGGCTATTAAATTCGAGTATCCCAATTTATTAGAAGTAGATGACAACCTGGATCGACTCATAAGGAATATTGAGTTGCTGAGTTATGTAAATCCGCTTAATAGTGAAAAAGAAAAACATAAGTTTTTTGCTTCCAAATTTGTAGAAAACCCCAAATTCAAATATCCAAAATTAAAGTTCGATCCTTATAAGCTTCATCGCTTGTTTTATTCACAAAGATTAGAGCGAATAAAGGATGCGGAATTAAAGGATTTATATACAGATATTATTTATTATTATGCCAATATGGTGCAATGCATCAAAACTATTGGCAAGGGAAAAGAGTTTTATTACAATTCCCTTAATATCTATGGAACCCCTACCGAAAAGGATGTTCAAAATGCTAAATTTATACTTCATTTTGATGATGAACCGTCAAGTGTTGATATGGAAACTGTATTTTCCACAGAGGATGCCAGGGCTTATTTTGAAGATTTTGCCGCATCATATGAATTTCCTGTTAACATTAAATTTG
>JABDPH010000408.1 GCA_013042925.1 Eudoraea sp. | reverse complement strand
GTATTGTGAGATAATTTGGCAGTATCAGCGTAGTGTGACATCCAGGTAGTCCAATCTCCTTCATTGTACGCTTTAATATGAGCCTTTGCTACATCTATTTCCGGTGAAGAAGAGAAATACCTTGGCTCTGCATTTTTACAACTTATAAAAAATGTAGTTGCCAGGCAGATTAAAAGAATTTTTTTCATTTTATTAATTTTTAATGGTTAGAGAAAAGTAAAAACCCCAGTAGTTGTTAGCAACTATTGGGGTGTTATTAGTTATTTTTATTCTGATGGACTATAAGCCATGTCCGGTCTCATTCGTCCTGAAAATACTTCAAATTTCAATAAGTGACTTCTTAGTTCACCATATAATTTGGGCCATTCATCACCCAAAAGCTCATTGTTGGCGGCTACTTTCGCACTATAGTCAGTAGGATTCTTTGCAGCTGCGGCTACCATATAAAATTCACCTCTGGTACCAAAACCACTTTTGTAAACCCTGTAATAGAATTTTGAACCTTTACTGGCAAATAAATTTGTTATCGCTTCCATAGTCTTTTTTACCATGGCACGGTTTGAAGGTGTAATATGGAAGTAGAAGAATTTCCGATAATCTTCTCCTTCAGGTGTTTGAGTGATGCCCTCCGGCATATAAGAAAGCGATTTGTCTAAATGTATGACATAATCCTGTTCAACATCATAGCATTCATCCATTCGGTTAAACATATTGGAAAAGGTCTCTTTTCCCATTTTCTCCCTCAAAGTTGTGAAAATAGGTTTGTCAATAGCGGCCATATTGGCAATAGGGGATACCCATAAATACCGGTCATCTTCCGTATTGGTCACGATGGTACTGATTTCCTGTATGTTATGTTTTTTCAGATTATCTGTAAATTCTTTACAAATAGATTCGTAGTCGACTACCTTAGAGGGTTTAACTACATCCTCATGTACCCAAAAAGCCTGGGTATTACTCTCTTCCTGGGCAAAACCTATGACCCCGGTGAGAACTAGTAAAATTAAACTTGTTAATCCTGTCTTTAATCTTCTCATTGTTAATTCAATTTTGGTTAAACTTATTAGTATATATAATTCAAATTATTCAAGTACTGGTGATTTTAAACTATAACCCAGTTGTTGCAAAAGGTCTAGTTCGTTATAATACACGTCCTCCTTATACAATTTTCCCTCTTGTGTGAAATAGAGGTGGGTAAGCCCCTGAATCTTTACTTTTTTACCTGTTGCCGGCATTTCGCCAAATATTCCTGTATTACTACCGGTACACTCCCAATTCATAAAAATGTTGTTCCCTTCAATATATGCGTCACTATATTGAATTTTTAGGTCAGGAAAACCTGTGAAAAATACATTCATGTGAGCCGCCATTTCATTTTCATTCTTGGCAACATTAATGCCGTTGAGCATTCTCACAAAATTCTTGTCCACCAATTCATTCAGTTTGGAGACATTTTGATCATTCCAGCACGAATCAATAAATACATTTAAATTATTGGCAAGTGTATCATTCATAGACAATTCCGCACTTTTGTTTTCTGTTTTACATGCTGTAATTACAACTAATAAAATAAATATGTAAATGACAGATTTGGACATGATTTTCCACACAGATTATCCAATAAGCGTTCTTTATGCCAATTGGATACACTAAAGACGGAAAATACCGCCATAAATAAAAGTCAGTAGGGACGAACAGGCCTATTTACTGTCCGAATGTCTATTTTCATTTAACGAAGCAATTATTATGTTAAAATTTGTATATTTAAGAATTACAGGTCCCCATCGGTAATTTTTAAACTATCATGGTAAGCCGATTTTTTAAGGTTTTCGTTTTCTCCATATGCTCATTTTTGAGTCCTGAACTCCTCCAGTCCCAGATTATAGACTTTACCAGTGAAAATTCCTACAACAGAGTATTTGTTGATACAGATAATTTTGGAATTTCTTACCTGGACATTCTTGAGAGGTCTTACCCTCTGAGCGAAATAGATACAATTCAATTCAATATTCTAAATGACCTTGCTTATTATTGGCATACACGGAATTTGACCAAGGCTTTAGACTTTACAAAAGAAGGCTTACAATTAACCCGTGAAAAGCATGATACCCTATGGGAAGGCAGGTTTCAAATTACTGAGGGTGCAATCCTTTTAAGGATGGAAAAACTGGATAGCGCAAGATTTGTTTTAGAATCTGCTATGAAAAAGGTTTTGAAGAAAGACCTACCATTGGTCTATACCCAGCTGGGTTATGTTTCCGAAAGACAGGGAAAGCTGGATAAGGCTGCTGATATTGCCATGGAAACCTTGTTATTAAGCCAGGAATTAAATGATAAACGGGCAATGGCCGTTGCTTTTAGTGATTTAAGTAATTTATTTTGGAAACAATCACGCTTTGAAAAGGCTTTGGAATATGGATTAAAGGCCTTGGTTCTTTTTGAAGAAAGAGGGATAAGCGACCTGGATTATGATTTTACACTCTATGTAGTCGGCAATTGTTACCTGGCTCTCAATAAACATGAAGAGGCCCTTAATTATTATGAACATTCTATAGCGATTGGCGAGCGATATGGATTTTTTAATAATCTATGCGACGTCTATATTTCTATGGTATATCTAAATGCCTATCTCAACGATTTTGATGCGGCAGTTCTCGCTGGCCATAATGCTATTAAATATGGCGAATTACTGGATAATAACTTTATGTTAATGCGTTCCTGGTTATCTATAGGTACGTCGCAAAACTTGCAGGGAAAATACATTTCCGCAATTGAGAGTCTCGAAAGAAGTATTGACATTGCCACTGATGATTTTGGAGATGATTTTTATCTTAGTCAGGCCTATGAAGAATTGGGCAAGGCTTATGCCGGCAATCATAATTACAGAGAAGCATATCAGGCGTATGCTGAGTATGATAAGCTTGAAAAAGAAATATTTACTGCCGAGGCAGATCAGCATATTTCTTTATTACTTACTGAGTTTGATGTAGCTCAAAAAGAGAGTACCATCATGGTTCAGGAAAACCAAATAAAAAAGCAAAGATCGAGGCAAACACTGATGATTCTTATTGGAGGCTTGTTGCTCATGATTTTATTACTGTTATATAATACTATTCAGACCAATAAGAAGAAAAACAGACTACTTAAAAAGCAGAATGACGAGAAGGAATTTTTACTGAAAGAAATACATCATCGTGTAAAGAACAATTTGGAAATTGTGTCCAGTTTATTATCACTGCAATCAGAACAGGTGTTAGATTTAAAGGTTGCTGACGCAATGCAGAAAAGTCAGCATAGGGTTCACAGTATGAGTATGATTCACCAAAAACTATATCAAGGTAAAAGCTTTTCGTCCATAGAAATGAAGGAATATTTCAAGAATCTGGGGAGTTATATTATAGATATATTCGGGGCTTCGGACAGAGTGCAAATTCAATGTGAGATGAAGGAACTACAGTTGGATGTAGATACTGCCATTCCAATAGGTTTAATAGTTAATGAACTGCTTACCAATTCTTTGAAATATGCTTTTCCGGAAAATCGAAAAGGACTTATAAAAATTAGCCTTACAGAATCCGGGAATCAGCTGCATCTCGATGTGTCGGACAATGGAGTAGGTAAAAACCATCATGAAAATATAGGGGGTACGGGCTTTGGAACCCAATTGGTAGAATTACTCACCAGACAATTAGAAGGCAAAATGTCTTTAAGCATTAAGAAGGGCACAGCAGTTTCTTTTGAATTTCAAAACCATAAAGCAGCTTAAATATGGATAAAGTAATACGGATTTTAATTGTGGAAGATGATATGATTATCGCGGCGAATCTTTCATTGCAATTAACAAAGTTGGGTTACGACGTCATTGGTATTGCGTCCAGGGGAGAAGACGCTATCAGCAGTGCTAACCAGAATAAGCCCGATATCATTTTGATGGATGTAAATCTTAGAGGTGCTATAGATGGAATAGATGCAGCTATTGCTATTCATTTGCAAAATGAAATACCCATAATATATTTAACTGCCAATAATGATGACGTCACTTTTTCCAGGGCTAAAGAAACGCAACCCTATGCTT
>JABDPH010000405.1 GCA_013042925.1 Eudoraea sp. | reverse complement strand
TGTGAATTTCTCCACCCAGTGTGTTGTTAGCATCAAAACCATCAAGGCTAAATAATTCTCCGGGGCTAAGTTTTGCCCTATAAATTGCTTTTTTGCCTTTTGTGCCAGTAATACTAATCATGGCTTCCTCAGCACCATTATATCTAAGATCCAATCGGGTAACATTCCCACTGCAGTCACAACTTGCAGCCTGGTCGGACCCATCTTCATTGGAATCGCTTGGACATTCCCCTAATGAATCTCCATGGTCTAAGTGAGCCTGAATGGCCTCTGGCGGCAGATATAAGGTTATGAAGTTCCAGTCATTTCCAATGTTCAGTTTATGACATATATATTGAAATTCTTTCTTTTTAGATTTCGAATAAACCGCATTTAAGCTTTCATTGCTTTGATCTATATCATCAATTTGACAAGAGAACAAAAGGACAAAACTCAAAAGGTAGTAGAGATTTTTTTTCATAATGTAGGTGATTTTGGGTTTAAGTGTAAATATGTTACTAGTTGTAACGCCCAGAAATATGAAAATTTTGGATCTACGTTAAGTTGCCAATAAACTGGTTTAAATGTAAATATCCGGCCTATTTATAGAAAATTAAGTTGAATTTGAATTGGCGAGAAGATTTAGAATTTGGTTACCGGAGTCTTCAGAGATTGAGGAATTTGGAACGGATAATTATTAATTATTTAACATAACAGGCATAACCAACATAGTTACCATTTCGCCTTCATCTAATCCATCAACAGGGGTTAGGATTCCCGCCCGGTTGGGTAGGCTCATTTCCAAACAGACCTCTTCAGAAGTAAGATTACCCAGCATCTCAACTAAAAAGCGCGAGTTAAACCCAATCTGCATATCATCGCCCTGATAGGAGCAGGTTAGTCTTTCTTCCGCTTTATTACTGTAATCAATATCTTCCGCAGAAATATTCAATTCGGCTCCCGCAATTTTCAGTCGAATTTGGTGTGTAGTTTTATTTGAGAAAATTGAAACACGCCTAACAGAACTCAAAAGTTGATTTCTGGATATAGTCAATTTATTTGGATTCTCTTTAGGGATTACAGCCTCATAGTTTGGATATTTGCCATCTATCAGACGACAAATTAATTCTGTATTGTCAAAGCTGAATTTCGCGTTACTTTCGTTGTATTCTATTTTTACTGTTTCCTCACTACCCGCCAGGATACCTTTTAAAAGATTTAAAGGCTTTTTGGGCATTATGAATTCTGCTACCTCAGAAGCTTTAACATCGTTACGTTGGTATTTTACCAATTTATGGGCATCTGTAGCCACAAAAATTAAATGTTCTGATGAAAACTGGAAGAACACCCCACTCATCACGGGCCTTAAATCGTCGTTACCAGCCGCAAAAATAGTTTTGTTTATTGCATTGGCAAGAATTTCGCCCATTAGGTCAGTAGAACTGGGATTTGCAAGTTCAACAGCCTTAGGAAACTCTGCTCCATCCGCATATGCAAGAGCATATTTACCGTGGTTAGAACTAATCTCTACTGTATTATTATCTTCCACGACGAATGTCAGCGGCTGTTCCGGAAAAGTCTTTAATGTATCTAACAAAAGCCTGGCCGGCACTGCTATAGTACCCTCAGAATCCGAATCTACTTCCAGTACAGAGCTCATTGTAGTCTCCAGATCGGAGGCAGATACCGTAAGCTTGTTCTTACTTAGGACAAACAGGAAATTATCAAGAATAGGTAAAGTATTACTGTTATTTATTACCCCACCCAAAACCTGAAGTTGCTTTAATAAATATGTGCTGGATACTATAAATTTCATTCGTTATTTATGCTTTTTTTAATGATCCTTTTTATTATCAATTGATCATATTATTGACAGGAATCCAATTAAACAAATATATCCTAAATGTCCTTTTGATTAAAACAAACTTATTAACACTTAGGCACTGAATTTTCTCCTTCTGAAATAGTTAAAAGCAAAACCGAAAATAAGTACTAGTGCCACGGGAATGCCAACGTTTATCAATTGCCACTTTGTTTTTTGATTTGCTATTTTTTCCTGATCAAGCAATGCAATTTTTACTTTTTTATTTCTAATGTTTATAAGTCCCGTATCATCCAATAGATAATTGGTGCTATTCACCAAAAATTCCTTGTTGCCATAAAAATTATTGGTCCATTTATCATAACCCAACTCAAGGGGTCTATTATTCCTTATTTGATTTTTTATTACATCCCCATCTGCAATAATCAGCATCTTATTATCATTGCCTTCAATTTTGGCGTCCTCAAGCTTAACAGGAGTAATTCTATTATTAAAAGCAGAGGTAAACTTCCCTTCAATAAGAACCGCCAGAGGTTTATCTCCATCATTGTATTTCTCTTTATCCGGAGGTGTGTTTATTATCTCCAGACTTATCAGTTTAGGTACACCCTCGGTCTTAGAAAGTGGTGAACTAGAATACAGCACAGTTTTTCTATATGAATTGGAAATAGTATCAATACTGTTGGCAAATTGAAAGCGAACCGCCTCAAGATTATTATTTATAGGGTGGTTATTCCGTGAGAAAACCATAGGATGGTAATACCAGGGTACGGGATTGTATTGAGAATTATTCCCTTCACCTGAAGCCAATACTATTTGTGTAAAATATAGATCTGAAATAAGTACTGGATTAATCCTGAAGCCATATTTAAAGAAAAAATCATTTAGGTTAAGGTCTCTTGGAAAAGCCATAGAACTGCCCTCTGGATTAAAAAGACTATCTAATTCTACGACTACCTGATCTATTAGCCAAATAGATTTGCCTCCATCTATTATAAACTGATCCAATACATATTTCTCTTTATCGGTAAAAGCCTCAGTAGGTTTGGCAATAATGGCTAAATCGAAATCCTTTAACTGATCAAATACTCTTTGTGGATTGTTTTCTACTGAATCCAGGGTGATCGCACCTATATTATAATAATCCCTAATGGTAGTAAGATAGTCCGCCAAATAAATGTCATCTAACTGTCCATTGCCCTTGATTACAGCTACCCTCTTTTTAGTTTTAATGGCAAGTTTGGTAAAAGCATCTGCAAAGGCATACTCCAAATTTTGTACGGAATTATTTACCCGCTCTTCTGACGTTGCCCCCAATTTGTTTTTCAAAAGAGGAACTTTAATAGTTTTATTATTGTAGTTGACCATTGCCCAGGGAAAGATAATTTCTTGTGAGACTCTGCCGTTTTCTTCAACAGTAACATTCGCTGGTGTAAGTCCCAGACTTTGTAATTCAGCAATAGTGGCTTCGGCTTGAGTAATATCTGAGAGGGGATCTATAAAATTAAATTTTATGTTATCGTTTCTGGACGCAAATTCTTCCAATATCTGTTTTGTCTCTACTTTTAGTTTAGCAAATTCAGGAGGTAATTCACCTTCAAGGAGTACATCAACCACGATAACAGAATTAAAAGCGCCTACTGC
>JABDPH010000385.1 GCA_013042925.1 Eudoraea sp. | reverse complement strand
ATTATATGCTTAATCCTACTAAATACTACTCAGAAAGGCTAGACAAATTGAGCAAGCTTCTTGTTCAGGTGAACAGGCAATTAAAGGTTTCCGGCATGATTAGGTTAACAGTTTTTGCCCTTGCGATTTTGGGCATATACCTGTTTAATGACAACTCCAATTACATTCTTATAATTGTCCTGGTTGCATCAATAGTATTCCTTTTTTTGGTTTCAAGACATACAGATCTGAATTACCGAAAAAGTAAGTTGCTGGCCTTGATCTCTATAAATGAGATCGAGTTGCAGGTCTTAGACCGAAAATTTTATCATCTGCCTGATGGAAATGAATTTATAGACAATGCACATTATTATAGTCAGGATATAGATCTTTTCGGAAAGGGTTCTTTTTATCAATATTGCAATCGCACGGCTCTAGAGGAAGGTAGTAAAACATTGGCTATGCTGCTAACGGAAAACAATATCGAAAATGTTTTAGAGAAGCAGGATGCAATAAAAGAACTGAGATCATTAGCGGAGTGGAGACAGGAATTTTCGGCAGTTGCCAGACTGATTAAAACGGAAATCTCGTCGGCGAATTTAATAAGTTGGTTAAAAACATATCAGCCATTCGTTCCTAAATTGATGAATATATTGTCTAATATTTTTTCACTCTTCTCCTTGGGTGCTATAGGCCTTTATTACTTTAACTATATCTCCGGTTGGGGATTATTGTTTTGGTTTTTTCTTGGCCTGGGTATCACAGGTAAGTATTTAAAGAAGGTTAATGTCCTTTCTCAGAATACTTCGAATGCTCAGAGCAGTTTTCGACAGTATCAAAAATTAATTTTACTTCTTGAGGATAGGGATTTTCAGACCCGGATATTGAAAAATGAAAAAGAGAACATATTGGAAGAAGGAGTAAGGGTTTCCAAGGTTCTTAAAAAATTTTCAGGGATGCTGAATGCCTTCGAACAAAGAAATAATATGCTTTTTGGAGTCCTTGCAAATGGATTTCTGTTGTGGGACCTGAGATATGCATCTAACATAGAAAAATGGATTGGTATTCATGGTAAGAATGTAGAGCACTGGCTAAATACCATTGCTACTTTTGATGCATATAACAGCCTGGGGAATTTTGCTTTTAATCACCCAGATTATACTTATCCTGAAATAACAAAAAATGACCTTATTATTGAGGCTGAGAATATATCACACCCAATGCTGGACCCGGCAGAGGGGGTAACAAATAATTTTAAAATTTGCAGGGAAGAATTCTTTGTAATTACAGGTGCCAATATGGCGGGCAAGAGTACATTCCTACGTACCATCTCCCTCCAGATTATAATGGCCAATATTGGTTTGCCGGTGTGTGCGACTTCGGTGCAATACCAGCCAATAAAACTTATTACCAGTATGCGTACTGTAGATTCTTTAACGGCACATGAATCTTACTTTTTTTCTGAACTCAAACGCTTAAAGTTTATTATTGATAGTATCAGGGATGATGAATATTTTATTGTGTTAGATGAAATCCTAAAGGGAACCAACAGCACCGATAAGGCAATTGGTTCCAAAAAGTTTATTGAGAAATTAGTTGGTTCTGATTCAACCGGACTAATAGCTACTCATGATTTAAGTCTTTGTGAAGTTGCTGATAGTCTGAAAAAGGTAGAAAACTATTATTTTGATGCCGAAATTATAAAGGATGAATTGAATTTTGATTACAAATTTAAAAAAGGGATCTGTCAGAATATGAATGCTTCATTTTTGCTGAAGAAAATGAATATAGTTGAATAATATATGGATTCATTAACGCAAATAGTTTTAGGGGCCTCCGTAGGGGAAGTTGTACTAGGCAAAAAGGTGGGTAATAAAGCCATACTTTATGGGGCAATAGCGGGTACTATACCGGATCTGGATGTCTTAAGTCGTTATTTTGTAGATACCGTTACTGCTACAGAATGGCACCGGGGTTTTAGCCATTCTATTTTATTTAGCCTTCTTTTTGCACCTGTTTTCGGATGGATGATTTCTAAAATCGAGAAAAATTCTGGCGTGGGCTGGCAAGAATGGTCCAAACTTATGTTCTGGGGTTTGTTTACCCACCCTATTTTGGATTCCTTTACAACCTGGGGCACCCAACTTTTTTGGCCTTTTGATCTTCGTCTGGCCTTTCAGAATATTTTTGTTATTGATCCATTGTATACTTTTCCATTTCTGTTTTTTCTGATTTTAAGCATGAGATTGCACAGATTGTCCCCGGCCAGAAGAAAGTATAATAGAATAGGTCTTATTGTTAGTAGTGGTTATCTGGCAGTAACATTATTGCTAAAGGCTGTAACCTATATACAGTTTACCGATAATTTGGAGGAGCAGGACATTGCTTTTGAGCAGATAGAAACCAGGCCTACACCTTTTAATTCAATACTCTGGACCGCAAATATAGATGCCGGTAACGAATATTTAATAGGAGAATATTCCTTATTCGATAGTAAGCCAATTGTATTCAGGGCATATCCTAAAAATCACCGATTATTGGGAGAACTCGCTGGTGAGGATAAAATTCATCGCCTTATAAAAATAGCAGAAGGCTGGTATACCATTTCGCGTAAGGAGCAAGCCTTACTTTTTAATGACCTTCGTTTTGGCTTGATAAGCCTTAATCCTATTGATCCCAAATTTGCTTTTAGCTACAAGCTTCTTAAAATAAACAATGAGGTCATCGTTGAAGAAACTCCTAAATTCAAAGAGGACGCACAAAACGTTCTAATAGAATTGTGGGCAAGGATCTGGGGCAACTAGTCTCAGATTCCCGATCTTTTTAGTTTACAATAATCCTACAAACTTTTTATCTGAAGATCGTGAAAAGTATCTGCCTGTAGCCGAAGCAATTCTTCTGCCTTCTGTTTTTTGTAGGCATAAACGGCTTCTTCCTCTGCTATTTCACCATATATTTTCTCATTTAGTGAAGTATCTGTAGACAGGATTTGTTGACGTTGTTGCACCTTTTGCATAACCCAGGTCTCTACAGTACTTTCCTCATCTTCCAATTTAAGGTCATAGGGCCCTTTTGGAGCCAGCAGTTTTACAATTATCGGTGAGGTTTCTATAGCAAGAAAAAGCAGGAAAATGAAAAAAGATGGGAACCACGGTAGTTCTCCCAGCGCATTTATACGGGCCATAAGACCATCAAATCCATCAATTATGGGTTGAGAATCATTAACTGCCTGAGAATATTCCGCATTTAAAGCGGCAATCTGAGATTCTTTATCCGCAATCTTTATTGCATTGGCTTCCTTTAATTGTCTTAATTCCAACAAGGTGGCATCATGCTTTTCCCGTTTTTCTTTGTATACCGGTCCTTTGCCCAAAAGCATTGTTCCCGCTCTGCCTTCTGCTTCGGAAATATAGGTGTCGTAAAGGGCATTGGTCTCGGCCTCCTTAATATTTATTTCATTCTTAAGTGAAGCAATATCTTCATTAAGGCTCTCAACCACCGGGGTGTATTGCTGGGCTATTTGCGCTTTGTTTGCAAGGGTGAGTTCGTTTTTTTGTTCCAATAAAACCTGGTTGATTTCCTTTTCGAAAATTTTCATTTCCAAAGGCTTGGAGATCACTACTGCTATAATGACTGCCAAAATTATCCTGGGAGTTGCCTGTAGAAATTCACTTTTAAAACTGTCTCTTTTTTTAATAGTAGAGACTATAAACCGGTCCAGGTTAAATATCAAAAGGCCCCAAATAAGACCAAAAAAGATAGCTGTGTAAACGTTGTCAAATACCGTATAGAGTGCATAAGAACCGGCAATAAAGGCCATTACAGCCGTAAAAAAAACAGTGGCTCCAATGCCCGCGTATTTGTTTTGTTCTCCTGAAGAACAGGATTCGAGAATGCCTGTGTCTGCCCCGGAGCAGAGGATAAAAAATCTTCGTATCATAATAGTGTTCGTTTTCGATTCTACTGGTTAGAACGCAATTTGTTATGATTTGTTACACTATTATGAAATAATATCAGCCCATTAAGAGGGTTTTATGATATATGGGAAATTTCCTTTAACACTTTTGAATAAATAGGGCTTTTAATTAAACTTTATTTCTTCAAGAAAAGAGTTCGGTATAATAT
>JABDPH010000157.1 GCA_013042925.1 Eudoraea sp. | reverse complement strand
ACTTTTTTGTTGCCTGTTTGGAACTTATCAGATTATGGCACAGGAAGTTGGGTTACAGTTGTACAGTCTAAGAAATCAGTTTAAAACTGATGTTGAAGGAACCCTTAAACTGGTTAATGAATGGGGTATTACCAAAATAGAAGGTGGAGGCAGTTATGGACTTCCTATGGAGGAATATAAAAAATTACTAAAAGCGAATAGTCTGGAAATGGTAAGTGTAGGTGCAGGATATGAGGACCTGCAGAACGATATTGAGAAGGTCGTTAAAAACGCTAAAACATTTGGAGCTAAATACGTGATGTGTGCGTGGATTCCGCATGATGGAAATACTTTCGATATTGCCAAAACAAAAGAGGCTACCGCGGTTTTTAATAATGCAGGGAAACGCCTGAAGGAAGAAGGCATAACGCTGGCCTACCATGCACATGGTTATGAATTCCGGCCTTATGAAGGCGGCACTCTGTTTGATTATATGGCAAAAAATGCCAATGACTTCGCTTTTGAAATGGACGTTTATTGGGTGCATCATGGAGGAGCTGATCCTCTTGAGATCTTGAATCGCTATCCTGATAAGGTTGTTTTACTTCACCTTAAGGATATGGAGCATGGGATAAAAGGTAATGATACAGGGCATGAAGACGTGGAGACCAATGTTGTATTGGGAACAGGCCAGGTAGATATAGCCGGAGTAGTTAAACGAGCAAAAGAGCTTGGGATAGTTGAATATATGTTTATTGAAGATGAGTGCTCCAGGGTTGTGGAACAGGTGCCTCAAAGCCTAAAATTTCTTGAAAGCCTTTGAACAAATTTATCAGATCATTTATTTGGTGTACTTTTTTCTTCGCTTTAGGAACGGGCTGTAAGAAAAAAGAAATAGAAAGCGTGGCCCAAACAAGGCCAAACATAATCTGGTTGGTTGCAGAGGACCAATCGCCAGAATTTTTTCAGATGTATGGTGATAGTACAATCTCCCTGCCTTATATAGAGTCACTTTCATCAGATGCCGTTGTTTTTACCAATGCCTTTTCGCCTGTACCTGTTTGTGCTCCTGCACGAAGTGCTATAATTACCGGGATGTATCCGACTACATTAGGCACCCATAATATGCGTACTTATAATGCTTATTCCACAGAAAATCAGCCAGAAATAGGTATTCCAAGTTATTCGCCTTTAGTTCCGGATGGAGTTAAGATGTTTACGGAATACCTCCGTAAAGAGGGTTATTATTGTACAAATAGCGCCAAAGAGGATTACAATTTCAAAGCTCCCGAATCTGGTTGGGATGAAAGCAGCAAGGATGCACATTGGCGCAACAGACCAAAGGATGCGCCTTTTTTCTCGGTTTTTAATTTTAATGTTTGTCATGAATCAGGTATTTGGAAACAGGGTGAAGAAGAATTGTATGTCTCACCAGATTCGGTAAGGGTTCCGCCTTATTTTCCCGATACCGATATCATTCGCCATGATATAGCTGTCAATTATTCGAACTTAAAACGCCTGGATGAACAAATAGGTAAAATCATAAATCAACTAAAAGAAGATGGTCTGTATGATAATAGTATAATCTTTTTTTATGGAGATCATGGTGGTCCTTTTCCAAGACATAAACGAGCTTTATATGATACAGGCATTAAAGTTCCTTTAGTTATCAAATTTCAGGATAATATAAAGAATAGTAATTACGATGATCGACTTATTAGCTTCATCGATTTTGCCCCAACAATGCTTTCGTGGGCAGGTATTGCTCCACCCAAGGTAATGCAAGGCAAAGCGCAATTTGGGGTGCACAGAGACAGTGAGAACAGCGACTATATTTTTGCAACCTCGGACAGGTTCGATGAAATGTATGATAAATTACGTGCTGTACGTTCTAAGAATTATAAGTACATCAGGAATTATAACATAGAAATACCGCATGCCCTGGCAGTTAAATACCGCGAACAAATGCCTATGATGCAAAATATGATGGCATTAAAGGAATCGGGAAAATTGGATTCAATTCCTTCTTTATGGTTCAGGACACCAAAGCCAGCTGAGGAATTATATGATTTACAAAATGATCCTTTTGAATTAGTTAACCTTTCAGATCAAATAACTTATCAGGATACATTATTACACTTAAGAAGGGCTTTAGATAGTTGGATAGAGGAAACCAATGACCAGGGTAGAATTCGGGAAAAAGATTTAATAGCCAGGTGGCTTCCCAATGGTAAACAGCCGAAGTTAAAACCACTGCAAATGGAAGAGGACGATAACAGCATCAATCTGATTTCGGAAAAGTATGATGCTACCATTATTTGGAAAGAATCCGGAGGCAAAAGCTGGCATATTTATTCTGAGCCATTAGACAATAAAGCATCATTTATAGCAAAGGCCGTTCGGATTGGTTATGAGGACAGTGATGAATTATTTTATAGTATAGATT
>JABDPH010000380.1 GCA_013042925.1 Eudoraea sp. | reverse complement strand
GTTATCCAATTTGTCGTCAATAGCCTTTAGAAGAGAAGTACTGTTATATTGAAAAGCGGCGAGCGCGAGGGCTTCTTTATTTTCAAAATTACCGTATAATGCTCCCTTTGTAAGACCTGTTGCTTCTGTAAGGTCATTCATGCTGGTTCCTACATAACCATGTTTATTGAAGATGGGGGCTACAGTCTCAATAATGTATGCTGTAGTTCGCTCAGCTTTGGTTGGCATATTACTTCATTTTTATACGAAGATAAAAAATCTATATACTGTATGGTATTTTAATTCATAAAAAAAGTACCCTTTTACAATGTACATCGAAAGGGTACTTTTTATAACATCAATAAAATTAATTGACTAGTTCATTTTGATTTCTAAATACTAGCTTATCGTTAAATGAATCTATAAGCACAATACTATCTGCCTTAACTTTTCCGCTAAGTAATTCTTTAGACAGGCTGTTTAATACCTCTTTTTGGATAACTCGTTTTATTGGTCTGGCCCCATACTGTGGATCATAACCTCGTTCGGCAAGATGTGAAATAGCTTCTTCCGTGGCTTCAATAGTGATATGCTGTTTTAAAAGCATTTTCTTAAGCTGTTCAAGTTGCAATTCAACAATAAGTCTGATATCCTCCTTATTAAGAGGAGTAAACATGATAATATCATCAATCCTATTGAGGAATTCAGGGCGAATGGTCTTTCTTAGAAGCCCAAGAACCTCAACTCTGGCAGACTCCATTGCAGAATAAATGTCCTCTAAAACTTCAAACTTTTCCTGTATAATATGGCTCCCCATATTACTGGTCATTATGATAATAGTATTTTTGAAGTCGGCAACTCTTCCCTTGTTATCTGTAAGCCTTCCTTCATCAAGTACCTGCAATAGGATATTAAATGTATCCGGATGCGCTTTTTCTATCTCGTCTAAAAGAATGACAGAATAAGGTTTGCGGCGCACTGCCTCTGTAAGTTGACCGCCCTCATCATAACCTATGTATCCGGGAGGAGCACCTACTAATCTACTAACTGAATGACGCTCCTGATATTCGCTCATATCAATTCTTGTCAATGAATTTTCATCATCAAACAGGTAAGCTGCTAAAGTTTTTGCGAGTTCCGTTTTTCCTACTCCGGTAGTACCCAGGAACAGGAATGAGCCAATAGGACGTTTAGCATCCTGCAATCCGGCCCTGCTTCTTCTAATCGCATCAGATACGGCTTGGATAGCCTCATCCTGGCCTACAACACGCTTGTGTAAAACGTCTTCCAGATTCAACAGTTTTTCGCGTTCACTTTGTAGCATCTTAGTTACCGGAATACCCGTCCATTTTGCAACTACTTCAGCAATATCTTCAGTAGTCACTTCTTCTTTTATCAGGGTTCCTTTTTTCTGCTCCTGCGTAAGATCCTTTTGAAGTGATTCTAATCTCTCATTAGCTTCTTTTATTTTTCCATAACGCAATTCGGCTACTTTACCATAGTCCCCGTTGCGCTCAGCTCTTTCGGCCTCCTGTTTAAAATTTTCAATATCCAGTTTGGTTTTTTGGATATTCTCAATTACTGTTTTTTCACTTTCCCATTTTGCGAAAATTTCGTTTCTTTCCTCTTTGAGATTTGCAAGATCTACATTGAGTAATTTGAGTTTCGCTTTATCATCTTCCCTTTTGATTGCTTCAATTTCAATCTCTAATTGCATTATCTTTCTATCTAGTACGTCCAATTCTTCGGGTTTGGAATTAATCTCCATACGAGGTTTAGAAGCAGCCTCGTCCATTAAATCAATAGCTTTATCGGGTAAAAATCTATTGGTTATATATCGCTGTGATAATTCTACAGCAGAAATAACAGCTTCGTCCATAATTCTAACTTTATGGTGCGATTCGTACTTTTCTTTAATTCCCCGCAAAATTGAAATAGCACTTTCTGTATCCGGTTCGTCAACGGTTACTTTCTGAAATCTTCGTTCCAGTGCTTTGTCCTTTTCAAAGTATTTTTGGTATTCGTCCAATGTCGTAGCGCCTATAGCTCGCAAATCTCCTCTTGCCAAGGCGGGTTTTAGAATATTTGCGGCATCCATGGCTCCTTGTCCGCCACCGGCACCAACAAGGGTGTGTATTTCGTCTATAAAAAGTACAATGTCTCCATCTGACCCGGTAACTTCTTTAATTACGGCTTTTAGTCGTTCCTCAAATTCCCCTTTGTATTTGGCACCTGCTATAAGCGCTCCCATATCGAGGGAATAAATGACCTTATCTTTTAAATTTTCCGGAATATCTCCCTGGACAATTCTATGCGCAAGCCCCTCTGCTATGGCGGTTTTACCCGTACCTGGTTCTCCAACCAGCATTGGGTTATTCTTGGTCCTTCTTGAAAGAATTTGAAGTATTCTTCTTATTTCTTCGTCTCTGCCAATAACTGGGTCCAGTTTGCCTTTATCGGCCAGATCATTCAGGTTTCTCGCGTATTTGTTCAATGAATTATAAGTTTCTTCCACACTTTGTGAAGTTACTTTACCGCCTTTGCGCAACTCGTCAATTGCAGCACGTAGACTTTTCTCCTGAATACCCTGATCTTTTAATATTCTCGATATTTTACTGTTAGATTTAAAGAGAGCAACTATCAAATGTTCGATGGATACATATTCATCTTCCATCTTTTTTGCAATTATATTGGCTTCAGTCAATGTTTTGCCCGCTTCTTTAGAAAACATAATTTCTCCGCCCGAGACCTTAGGTAAACTTTCCAGATCCTTTTCAAGTATTTGATTTACAAGAGAAATGTTAACATTTAATTTTTTTAAGATAAAGGGTAGAACATTCTCATCAATCTCCGCAATTGCTTTGTAAATATGCTCATTTTCAATTTGAGGATTCTCCATACCCTGCGCAAGCATTTGTGCGTGCTGTATGGCCTCTTGGGATTTTATGGTAAAATTATTGATGTTCATTATATATTTCTTTTCGAGTTAATGTTTAATTTTGAACTATGTAGGACAACAATCTTACCATGGAGAGTAAACAGACAAAATGTCGGTAAAACAACCTATTAATAGGACATTTCGACAGTTTGTATGGAAATAGAATTATTTCGACTAATTAGCTTTAAAAGGAAAATGGGAATATTTAATAACTTATTTAGTAGTAAAGACACAAGTTCTGAAGAGAAGAAGGATCAACTGGTATGGATACCACTGACATCTGAAGATCAGCTCATTGAGATTGAACAGAACTCTTCTAAAAGACCTCAGATTATTTTTAAACACTCCACGACATGCGGAATAAGCAGTATGGTTCTCAGATCATTTAAGAATTCATATTCTCTTGAGGATAATCAGGCCGATTTGTATTTTTTGGATTTGCACAGATACAGACAAGTTTCAAATGAAGTCGCAAATAGATTTAAGGTATACCACCAGTCGCCTCAAGTATTGATAATCAAAAATGGAACTGCAGTAACA
This sequence comes from Eudoraea sp., assembly GCA_013042925.1. Lineage (GTDB taxonomy): Bacteria > Bacteroidota > Bacteroidia > Flavobacteriales > Flavobacteriaceae > Eudoraea. The sequence continues at coordinate 2,284 of JABDPH010000380.1, read as the reverse complement.
AACGAATCTCATGGAGGGATTACATCACTCGATTTATCCCGCTATATATAAAAAAACCCCGAAAGTTCGGGGTTTTAATTTTAGTTAAATTTGTGTCTCACGACAATGTCCTTCAATCTTGATTTCAAATCTTCACCTGCGTCGTAAACCATTTGCTCATTAGAAGGAAATGGTACGGCAACTCTGTTTAAAAGTGGGACAAGATCATTGTCAAGCGCCCTTCTATCACCGTTGTAATTTGCATAAACATGCTCAAATACAAATTCACTGCTAAGGGGGTATGAATTGAGTTGTTGTTTATTTTGTAAATCCATATAGCTTACATTACCTGTAACTTGTGCAGATTTAAGTTGAGTAAACTGATAGAAATTACAACTTACAGTCCTGAATCTGTCTACCTTTATTTCATTACCCAGACTATCCTTTACTACTCTGCCATCTGCATCAAGAAGTACTTCAACCCCATCTTTAATCTGCTTTTCCTTTACAATTTGTTTTTCCTGGATTTGTTCCGGAGAGATATTAATGGCTCTGAAGGCTACTTCCATTTCATAATCATAGTTTACTTCAGCTAATGGATTTGTATGATATTGCGTCCATTGGTCGTTTAATCCATAGGTGTTAAAATTCAATAGTTCTTCTTCTAATCGTGCCGGAACTATTTGCTCTGTATCGTTAACCATATTCACTTTAACATAGTCCAACCCTTTAATATAGGCCTCATCCATTTTTTGACGACTATCAGCATATCCGGGACTTAATTCATTTAAGTATTCAAAATCCCTGTAAGCATTTCTAAAGTCCTCCTTGTATTTTGCATTCTGCAATAGCTCCGAAGCATTGTTGTATAAATAGTCAGATAAATTGTCCTTTGCAACAAGTATCTCATTGTCGTAATTGGCAAACGAGAATCTGGCATTTCTATCTTCCTCATATACCTGTAAGGGTAAAAGAGGCTTTATACGCTCCTGAATATTTTTCAAACGGCTATATCCATTAAATATCGCATTGTAATTGGCAGGGTTACCTTCTTTCTTTAAATAGGCAATGTTTTCTAATTCCCTTTGTGTATACTTTTGGAATGCTTCTTCAAGAAGTAATACATAAGGTTGATTGCCTTTTTTGGTTTTATTATCTGCAAGATTTTTTATAGCCTTATTTATGGCAGCGGAATAATTGCCCGTATTTAGGGCCTCCTGAGTTTTTTTAACACCTCCGCATGCTATTAAAAAAACTACAATTGTTGTAAAGAGTATCGTTTTTCTCATGATAATATGTTTATAGGTTTTAACAGCAGTTTTCAATAGCTGTGCCAAAACACACATAATTCATAACGAAAAACGATAATGTATCGTATAAATTCGCCAAAATGTTCTTTTAGAGCAATGATTTTACAGATTACTTTCTAGTGGAGGAAGTAATTTTGTCTCTACCTTGCCAAACCCGATGCGTACCCCATCTTTTTCACAAAACCCTTTTAAAGTTACTGTATCCAAATCCTGAATTGAAGTCCTTTTTTCGCCATCCTGAAGATCTACAGGTTTTGTTCCCTGCCAGGCCAATTCCAGCATAGATCCATAAGAATCAGGCGTTGTACCGGAAATTGTGCCACTGCCCATTAGGTCACCACTTAATACTTTACAACCGTTTGAAGTATGGTGAGTTAATTGTTGCGCCATTGTCCAGTACATGTATTTGAAATTTGATTTGGCAATTGTAGAAGGAGCCCCTCCATCCGGAGTAATTGAAACTTCTAAATTAATATCAAAACTATTTTTTCCTTTTTGTTGCAGATATGGAAGCGGCGCAGGGTTTTGTGCCGGACTATCTACCCTAAAAGGTTCAAGAGCTTCTAGTGTAACAATCCATGGTGAAATAGAAGAGGCAAAATTCTTTGCCATAAATGGGCCCAGGGGCACATATTCCCACTTCTGTATATCCCTTGCGCTCCAATCATTTAGTAAGACAAGTCCGAAAATATAGTCCTCAGCTTCATCAATAGGGATAGCTTCCCCTAATTTATTGGCGTCCGTCGTAATAAAGCCCATTTCTAATTCAAAGTCAACCATTTTTGACGGTCCAAACTCTGGTTGGTGAGCCCCTTTGGGTAAAGTCTGCCCTATAGGTCTTCTAATATTCTGACCACTTGGAATTATTGTGGAGCTTCTGCCGTGGTACCCAATAGGGATATGTAACCAGTTAGGCAGCAAAGCATTTTCCGGATCTCGGAACATAGTCCCGATATTGGTTGCATGTTCTTTACTTGAATAAAAATCCGTATAAT
>JABDPH010000379.1 GCA_013042925.1 Eudoraea sp. | reverse complement strand
ATTATCCAGATCAAAAAGGGCCTTATAATGCCAGTACAACTTTTGATGGCCTCTTACCTGATCAAAAATGGGCAGGAATGATGCGTTCTTTAAGTAGTACAAATTTTGAGCAATCTAATGTTGAGTTTGTTCAATTCTGGGTCATGGATCCTTATGTAGACGGCATAGCTACCGGCCCCGGTGAGTTGGTTATAAATTTAGGGAATATCTCGGAGGACATTCTGAATGATGGAAGAAAACAATATGAAAACGGTTTGCCTGGTTTAGAGAGTAATGATCTCACCACAACTACCCCTTGGGGAGTAGTTCCTGCAACCCAGTCTCTTGTTTATGCTTTTGATGCAAGTGAAACTAACCGTTCTTTGCAGGATATTGGTTTTGATGGTATTGATGATAGTCTGGAAGCAGCCCAAGGCTACAATGGACCTCCCGAAGATCCTGCTCTTGATAATTTTCAATACTATCTGAACAGAGAAGGAGGTATTTTAGAACGCTACATTGACTTTAATAATACCGAGGGAAATTCGCCTGTTACCGTTACAAATACGGATAGGGGATCTACCACACTACCCGACGTGGAAGACGTCAACCGCGACCTAACTATGAATACTATTAATAGCTATTTTGAGTATCGTATCCCTATTAGGCCAAATACCACCATTAATGATCGCTATGTAACGGATATCAGTGAAGGAACGACACCCGATTTACCTAATGGAACGCAATTAAATCGCAGATGGATTCAGTACAAAATTCCATTGAGTGATTTTACGGATGCTATAGGTGGGGTAACGGATTTTAGATCTATCAGTTTTATGCGGATGTATCTTACAGGCTTTACAGATGATGTAGTTTTACGATTTGCAACCCTGGATCTTGTCCGTATCGATTGGAGGAATTATTTAAAAAGCCTCTCCTCAGATAACGATGACCCAGCGGATGATGCAACAGTGGTTGATGTTAATACGGTAAATATAGAAGAGAATAATTCCAGAACGCCTATTCCTTATGTTTTACCACCCGGTGTCCTTAGAGAGCAATTAAATAATAATAATACTATCATTCGTCAGAATGAACAGTCTTTATCATTCAAAGTAGAGAATCTTGAACCTCAGGATTCCCGTGGTGTCTTTAAGAATGTAAACATAGATATCCGTCAATACAAAAGGTTAAAGATGTTTTTACATGCTGAGAAGATTGTGAATTCTGATTATTTGGATGATGATGTACCCCTGGTTGCGTTCTTAAGGATAGGTACAGATTTCTCTGAAAATTTTTATCAAATAGAGGTCCCTTTACAGTTTACTTCATTTGGATCTACTACCCCGGAAGAGATTTGGCCGGAAATAAATGAAATGGATATTGCACTGAGTGACCTCACGAAAGTTAAATCTCAAGGTATTGCAGACCAATCCTTGAATGAGCTTAATTTTTATGAAATAATAGATGGCGAAGTTGTGGCGGTTGATGAGTTTGCTCCAAGAGTCCTTGGGCAGATTCGTATCGGAATAAGAGGGAACCCATCAATAGGTACGCTTAGAAGTGCAATGCTTGGAGTTAAGAATATTGACAATCTGCCTGCAAGAGGTGAAGTTTGGTTTAACGAATTGCGTATGGCTGGCTTAGACAATGATGGTGGATGGGCTGCACTTGCTGCTATTGATGCAAACCTGGCAGATTTTGCTAATGTTACAGCCACAGGAGGTAAAAGCACTCCGGGATTTGGATCTGTGGATCAAAGGCCAAATGAACGTTCCAGAGAGGATGCTGTAGCTTATGATGTAGTTACAAATGTGTCTATCGGACAACTTCTGCCTAAAAAATGGAATGTTCAAATTCCTTTTAATTATGGAGTTTCGGAGCAATTAATAACCCCCGAATTTGATCCTGTATATGACGATTTAAAGCTTGAAGACAGAATAGATGCTGCAAATACAGCGGAAGAAAAAGAAGATATTAGGGAGCAGGCAGAAGACTATACAAAGAGGACAAGTATAAACTTTATTGGAGTTCGAAAAAATAGGGGACCTGAAGCCAAGCAGCATATTTATGACATTGAAAATTTTACGTTTAATTATTCCTATAACCAAACAGAGCACAGGGATTTTGAAGTGGCAAGTTTAAAGGATCAGAATATAAAAACAGGATTTGTTTATAACTACAATTTTAAACCTGCTTCCGTTGCACCTTTTGAAAAACAGGATTCCTTATTTA
>JABDPH010000367.1 GCA_013042925.1 Eudoraea sp. | reverse complement strand
GTTATGCACAATGGCTTTAAAAACCCTAAATACGCTCCATGTCCACTTCTTGTTAATATGGTAATGGCAGGCAAAACAGGAGTTAAATCGGGGGAAGGATTTTACGACTATTCAGAATCGCGCAAAGCAGAAAAAGTAGCCGCGCAATTTGCACAATAAGCCTATGGCAGTTATTCAACCATTCAAAGCAATACGGCCTGCAAAGGATAAAGTTCCATTTGTTGCTTCACGTTCTTATGAAGAATATTCTAAGAAAGAATTAGACTGTGTCTTAAATTATAACCCATTTTCCTTTTTACATATATTAAATCCGGGATATCGATTTAATAAAGCAGTCTCAGGTATGGAGCGTTTTAAACTTGTTCATAACCGATATTTAGAGTTTTTGGAAGACCAAATTCTTTTAAAAGACAATGAGGAAAGCTTTTATATATATAGAATTGAAAAAGACAATTTTAATTGCTGTGGAATCATATGTGCAACCAGTACTGAGGATTACCGGAATTCGGTAATTAAAAAACACGAAAACACAATTGAGCGACGGGAAAAATTATTTGCAAATTATCTCCATGTCGTAAAGTTTAAAGCAGAACCCATTTTAATGATTTATGAGGACACTAATGAAATAGCTTCCGTTATTGCTTCCGAGATAAAGAATATTCCGGAATGTCATTTTACAACACCAGACAGTGTCACACATACACTTTGGAAATTATCAAAAGAAAGTACGATAAAACAATTACAAATGGAATTTGGTAAAGTAAATTCCTTATATATTGCTGATGGGCATCATAGAAGCGCTTCTTCCAATCTACTTTCTCGTATAGAACAAAAGAAAAATCCGGATCATACTGGCCGGGAACCTTATAATTTTATAATGAGTTATTTAATTCCGGAGTCGGAGATTAAAATCTTTGAGTTTAACAGAATGGTACGCGATCTGAACGGGCTTACACCGGAAGAGTTTCTTGTAAAACTCGATAAATTTTATAGAATTAAAAATCATGGCAATCAACTATATAGACCCGGTAAAAAGCATCATTTCAGCATGTATCTCAATGGCTCATTCTATTCGCTATACTTAAGAAAAAAAGTTTATAAACTTTCTGATGCCCTGAATAAATTAGATACTCAGATATTATATAAGACCATTCTTGAGCCAATACTTGAAATAAAAGATCTAAGAAATGATAAACGTATACAATATGGTCATGGTAAACGTAATGTCCTTAAAATGAAAGATGAAATTGATAGCGGGAACTTTGCAGTGGGTTTTGGGCTGGTTCCTTTAAACGTTGACGAGATAAAGGCAATTGCCGACGCTGGTTTAGTAATGCCCCCTAAGAGCACCCATATTGAACCAAAACTCAGAAGTGCACTCGCTATCTATGATTTAGGTTCAACTGAGACTTAAAGAACATTCCAAAGGACAACCACCATTCTCAGATATGAAATAAGCCCGACTTCGTAATTGATAGTAAATTATTTACTAATTTCAAATTAAAAATAAGTGTCCATAAAAAATAATCTTCTAAAAATTCTTGATCATCTTCCCAAGGATATAAGCCTTGTTGCCGTATCCAAAACCAAAACCAACGCGGAAATTTTGGAAGCCTATGAAGCCGGTCAGCGTATTTTTGGGGAAAACAAAATTCAGGAATTGGTTCCTAAATGGAATGAATTACCTAAAGATATTGAATGGCATATGGTAGGGCATATGCAAAGTAATAAGGTAAAATACATAGGTGAGTTTGTCTCATTGATTCATAGTGTAGATAGCTTAAAGCTGCTGAAGGAGATAAACAAACAAGGATTAAAAAATGATCGCCAGATTAATTGCTTGCTTCAGATTCATATTGCTCAGGAACAAACAAAATTCGGACTTAATGAAGCAGAGTTATTTGAATTATTGGATTTGGAGGAGTTTGGAAATCTCAAAAATGTAACTATCAAGGGATTGATGGGTATGGCTACTTTTACAGATGACACGGAACAAATCCGTAAAGAATTTTCATATTTAAATTCAATCTATTTAAAATTAAAAAGCAAAATTCCGGAAGCAAATCTACTATCAATGGGTATGAGTGGGGATTATAAAATTGCAATTGAAGAAGGTAGTACGATGGTACGCATAGGAAGTAGTATCTTTGGAGTTAGAAACAACTAATTTAAATGTAAGTAAACAGCAATTTTGTAAATATTAAATGTACGCTATACTTGACATAGAAACCACAGGAGGTAAATACAATGAAGAAGGGATAACCGAAATTGCCATTCATAAATTTGACGGACATAAGGTTGTAGATAAATTCATTAGCCTCGTAAATCCGGAAAAGGAAATTCAACCCTTTGTTGTTAATCTCACTGGAATTAATAATAAAATGTTGCGTACGGCTCCTAAGTTTCATGAAGTAGCGAAACGTATTGTAGAAATAACTAAAGACACTGTCCTTGTAGCTCACAATGCCCAATTTGATTACAGAATCTTACGAACAGAATTTCGAAGATTAGGATTTGATTTTGAAAGGAAAACACTTTGTACAGTTGATTTGTCTAAAAAGTTGATCCCTGATGCGAAATCACATAGTTTGGGAAAACTGGTTCGTTCTTTAGGAATCCCTGTTAGTGACCGTCATAGGGCTAACGG
>JABDPH010000360.1 GCA_013042925.1 Eudoraea sp. | reverse complement strand
CTTATGGCCTGGGAGAAAGTGCGATAGCAGCTATAATTGAGGATTGGGAGGAAAATTTGCCATCCTTTGTCAAGCTGGCATACCTCCCTAATTTAGGTAAAGTGCGGTTGCGATTAACGGCAAAAGGCCCAGACAAAAATCTCATAGAAGAGGCGGTTAAATCTGAAGCAGCAAAATTATATTCCATTATCGGGGATATCATTTATGGTGAAGAAGAGGATGGATCTATAGAATCGGGAGTTGCCAAACTGCTCACTGCAAAAAAAATGACCCTGGCCACAGCTGAAAGTTTTACCGGGGGTAAAATAGCGGAGCAGCTTACTGCTATTCCGGGTGCTTCGGCTTATTTTTTAGGCAGTGTTGTAGGCTATGCTACTCAGGTTAAAATAGATGTTCTTAGAGTGCCTGAGGAGCTGATAAAAAAGAATTCAGTGGTAAGTGCAGAAGTTGCAAAAGCAATGGCTATAAATATCAGGGAATTATTGCAGTCAGACTTTTCCGTTGCAACAACAGGCAATGCAGGCCCTTTAAAGGGTGATTCGGACGCTCCTATAGGTACTGTTTATATTGCAATTGCCACCCCCAATGATGTAATCGTTGAAAAATATACCATGGGAAATCACCGAACAAGAATAGTCCAAAAAGCAGTACATAAGGCATTCCAGATGCTGCAAAAAGAAATTTTAAAATTCTAGAAGAGAATTTTGTCCATCACACAAAAATGAATTAAATTTGCACCCTGTTTAAAATCAAGTAAAAAGTAGCGTAATGTCAAAAGTTTGTGAACTTACCGGGAAGAGAGCTATGTTTGGAAATAATGTATCCTTCTCTATCAATAAAACGAGGAGAAGATTTGATGTAAATCTTTCCAAAAAACGTTTCTATATTCCGGAAGAAGATAGATGGATCACTTTAAAGGTTTCTACAAGGGCTCTTAAATCAATAAACAAAAAAGGCATCTCTGCTGTTTTAAAAGAGGCTAGAGCAAAAGGATTGATTAAATAATCCTTTATTATATAGAATACGATGGCAAAAAAAGGAAACAGAGTTCAGGTAATATTAGAATGCACAGAGCATAAGAAATCAGGTAAGCCTGGTACATCCAGATATATTACAACAAAGAACAAGAAGAATAGCCCGGATAGGTTGGAGATTAAAAAATTCAATCCTATTCTTAAGAAAATGACTGTTCATAAAGAGATAAAATAAGAAAGCATGGCAAAGAAGACGGTAGCGAGTTTACAATCAAGTTCTAAAAGACTTACCAAAGCTATAAAAATGGTAAAATCACCAAAAACAGGTGCCTATACTTTTGTAGAATCTGTTATGCCACCAGAAATGGTGAACGAATGGTTGACTAAGAAGTAACAAACTAACTAAAATTCTATTCAAGGCCGCTTTCTATTGAGAGCGGCTTTTTTAATTTCATATATTTGCTCAACGACTTTTAACGGTGCTATGAGCTTATTTAAAAAAATATTTTCCTCACAGAAAAAAGAAACACTGGATAAAGGTTTGGAGAAAACCAAAACCAGTTTTTTATCCAAACTGAGCAAGGCTGTAGCCGGCAAGTCTAAAGTAGATGATGATGTTTTAGATAACCTGGAGGAAGTCTTAGTGACCTCCGATGTAGGTGTGACTACCACTCTTAAGATCATTGAACGAATAGAAGAAAGGGTTTCCAGAGATAAATACATGGGTACTGATGAGCTGAACGGAATTCTCCGGGAAGAGATCGCAGGCCTTTTATCAGAAACTAATGTTGGTGAAGAGGAAGAATTCAGTATACCCGACAGTAAAGGTCCATATGTTATTATGGTGGTTGGTGTAAACGGGGTAGGTAAAACAACTACAATTGGAAAACTTGCCTATCAGTTTAAAAAGCAAGGCTTGCAGGTTGTAATAGGAGCTGCAGATACCTTTAGAGCGGCTGCAATAGATCAGCTTCAGGTTTGGGCAGATCGTGTGGATGTCCCTTTAGTAAAACAAAAAATGGGCAGTGACCCTGCCTCAGTAGCCTTTGACACATTAAGTTCTGCAGTTACCCAGGGCGCAGATGTTGTTTTAATTGATACTGCGGGCAGATTGCATAATAAGGTAAACTTAATGAATGAGCTTGGTAAGGTTAAGCGAGTTATGCAAAAAGTTATCGATGATGCCCCACATGAAGTACTTTTGGTACTTGACGGATCTACCGGGCAAAACGCATTTGAGCAGGCCAAGGAATTTACCAGGGCTACAGAGGTAACGTCATTAGCTGTGACAAAATTAGATGGTACAGCCAAAGGGGGCGTAGTAATAGGTATTTCAGATCAGTTTCAGATTCCGGTTAAATATATAGGCGTTGGTGAAGGAATTGAGGATCTTCAGGTTTTCAATAAATTTGAATTTGTGGATTCATTCTTTAGTATCACTAATTGAAAGCCCTAAACTTCATACTTTTTATTTTATGCTCAACAGCACTTGCTGCCCAAATTGAGATCCCTAAGGCTAGCCCATTTTCAAAGGTTGAGCAGGATGTTGGTCTTGCGAAAATAACAGTGACTTATTCCAGACCCGGAGCTAAAGGCAGAAAAATATTTGGCGGCCTTGTGCCTTATGGACGCATTTGGCGTGTAGGCGCAAATGAGTCTACCAAATTTACTGTAGATTTCGATGTATCTGTAATGGGTAATTATTTGCCCCAGGGCATATATGCTCTTTATGCCTTCCCATATGAAGATTATTGGGAGGTAGTTTTTCATAAAAATACTGAACATTGGGGTGATGGAAGGAAAGCATACAACCCTGCCGAAGATGCCTTCAGGATTCGGATCAATCCTTTGAATAATTCTGATTATCAGGAAAACTTCCTTATTACTTTTGATGAAATTGATCACAATTCATGCAATATGTTATGGATTTGGGAAAATACTCGTATAACCATTCCAATCGCAGTAGATACAGATAGGAAAATGATGGAGGAGATTGCAACAGGAATAAAGGAAAACCCCACTGCGCAAACCTATTATGAGGCCGCGCGCTATCTGCAGGAGCAAGGGAAATTATACACGCAAGCCTTGCTATATTTAAATAAGGCTATTGAAATTGGAGGGGAAACCTATTATTTTTACAGGGTTAAGTCTTTGGTTGAAGCTGCTTTGGAAGATTATGCTAGTGCCATTATTTCTGCACAAAAATCACTGGAATTAGCCCAAAAAGAAGATAAAGATGAATTTGTTCGCATGAATGAGCAAAACATCTCTCTTTGGAGGGAGAAACAATTAAAATCAAAACAATGAAAAAGAAAATTTTCTTACTTGCCTTTTTGGCAATTATTTCCTGCAAGGAAACTAAGGAAAAAGATTATTCCTCCGTTGTACTTTGGAAGGCCTACAATGACTCCTCTGAAGTAGCAGCAAATCAAGAGCACGAGAAATCACGGATGCAATACAAACTCATACAGTCCAGTGTATCAGACAAGAATGAGATATTCCGGCCGCTGTATCACGAAGTAGTAGAAATGTCCGAGGCAGAATATGAACAATTAAAACCCTTGATACTGGAACAGGATATTCCCACCATTCAAGGGCACATTAAAGACGGGAAATTTAATTACGAAAAATTAGTTCGCTTTTTTCTCTATAGAATTTATCGATTTGAACTCGAAAGCAAAACTACTTTACATACCATAATAGCGCTAAATGAGAATGTGGTGGATGAAGCCAGGGAGCTCGATAAGTTAACATCAGATGACCGACATCCAATTTTTGGTATGCCTATTCTTCTTAAAGACAATATTGGTGCGGAAGGTATGAATACGACTGCCGGGGCAATTGCGCTTAAAGAGAATGAAACTAATGATGCTTTTATTGTTAAGCAATTGAAGAAAAACAAAGCTTTGATATTGGGTAAAGTCAATCTTAGTGAATGGGCGTATTATATGTGTAATGGGTGTCCTTTGGGATATAGCGCCATTGGTGGTCAAACACTCAATCCGTATGGCAGGCGAGTTTTTGAAACAGGTGGCTCTAGCGCAGGGAGCGGAACTGCAGTTGCTGCGAACTACGCAGTGGCGGCCGTAGGCACAGAGACTTCGGGATCTATTCTTTCGCCATCAAGTCAGAATTCCGTGGTTGGATTAAAACCAACTATTGGACTTTTAAGCAGAACAGGTATTGTGCCAATTTCCAGTACGCTAGATACTCCCGGGCCAATGACTAAGAATGTTGTGGATAATGCAATCTTATTATCTGCAATGACCGGCAAGGATGCAGCTGATAAAAAGTCTGTTAGTACCACGGAGGACTTTGTTGGGGCTGTTAAGGATTCAGGAAGCCTGAAAGGAAAACGTTTAGGTGTTTTTAAAGATCTGCTTGAAACGGATTCTATTTATTTGAACACGGCTAATAAATTGAGAGACCTGGGGGCTGAAATAATAGAGTTTACCGCACCAGAAGTATCCATGGATGGGTTTTTAACGCTTCTTAATATTGATATGAAAAATGATCTTCCTGAATATCTCGATGCTCATGTTCATAACAAAGAAGATATACCTATGCGCACTCTTAATGAGATTGTAGAGTATAATCTAGCCGATTCACTGGTGCGCATACCATACGGGCAATCCATTTTTGATGGTATTCTTAAAGATTCAACCTCATTAGACGAATTGCAGCTCATTAAAAACAGATTGGAGGAAAACGGACGATTATTTTTTGATACCCCTATGGATCAGCACCAACTCGATGCTATCTTATCTATAAACAATTTCCATGCGGGTTATGCGGCAGTGGCAAAATATCCGGCATTAACTGTGCCCATGGGATACAAAGAAACCGGGGAACCTATAAGCCTCACCTTTATTTCAAAGCAATTTCAGGAGACAAGCTTATTCAAATTAGGAAGGGCTTTTGAGAAGAGCACTAAAATAAGAAAACCGCCTGCGACCTATAAATAACCCCAACAAATACTTATCTTTTCATATAGAATTTTAACCTCGTCTTCTACACTTAATAAATGATATTATAAAATCAAAATTTGAAGAACACTACGATACATATAATACTATTTTTAATCGTGATGATCTTTTCGCAAATAAACTGTTTCTCTCAAAAAACGGATACTATAGTTCATAAAAACGGAAATATACTCAAGGGAGATTTCAAAAAAATGGATTATGGTATTAGTTCTTGGAAAATGGATGGGATGGGAACTATCAGTGTTGAGGAACCTTTTGTTAGTACGATTATTTCACATAAGCAGTTTGAGATTTTATTGAAAAATGGTCGCCTTTATTATTCTTCATTTGAAGCTTCTGAAAGTGCAGGAGAAGTTATCATTACAGAAGATGGTCAGAAAGTATCTATATTAATTGATAATATTGTTGAAATACATCCAATAAAAGGTAACTTTTGGCAGAGATTTTCCGGGAATATAAGTTTGGGGGGTAATTTTTCAAAAAGTAGCGCCTTAACTACCATTGCCTTCTCTGGAAATCTGGATTTCCGGAATAAGAAAACTACATTTCTTACGGACTGGATTTTAAATTTGTCTTATCAGAATGATAGCTTGATTACCAATAACTCAGAAGTTAATATAAGTTATCAGCATTTGTTTAAAGATAAGTGGTCTTCATTGGTAGGTCTGGGGAGGAGTCAGAATTTGCAATTGGGGATAAAGGAAAGATACAATCTGAGTTTAGGAGCAATCAAGGATATTGCGAACAATACCTGGAGCAGATTTTATGTGGCAGCGGCATTGACCGGTATTACTGAAAGATCATTTGATCCCAATAGTGCGTCTCAAGAAGATGTTGCAGGAGCAATCCAAATTGCCTACGATATTTTTAAATACACAAGTCCTAAAATTTCATTGAAAACGAATATAACTTACATACCTTATTTTACAGGGGATAGCAGAGACAGAGTGAATTTTAATCTGAATCCAAACATAAGCATTATTAATAACAACTTTAAAGTTGGGTTTAATTTTTACTACACTTATGATAGCAACCCTCCGGTAAGTTCACTCTCGAATGAAGACTACGGAATAAATCTACAACTAACCTATTCAATTAATTAACAGAGCAGCAAAGAAAATAACTTTAATACAGGTTTACGAATACTAATTTATAAGGTTACCAAGCTTTTCCCAAAGGGCGTTATCAAAACTTGAGGGACCTAATAAATTTTCAGCTGCATCTTCCCCCATTCGCACTATAACCAAACCTTTACTCGGAACTACATATAATTTTTGATCATTTTTACCCAGTCCGGCATAAGTGTCTGCTGGTGCATTTGGTATGAGGGATCCATTAAATACCAATTGCAAAGAAGGGGCCATATAGCTCTCTTTTCCATTAAGCCACCATAAGTAGCCATAAGACTTGTTTAACTCCTGGGAAGTATTTTTCATTTCAGAGATATATTCCATATCTCCCAAAATGGTCGTTTCATTCCACATGCCATTATTTAAATTTAGCAGTCCAAATCTGGCCATACTTCTGGCGGTACTAAAATATACATTATTCAATCCATTGGTAGATAGCCAAAACCCTTCCATGCCAATTCGATCTCTCAAATTTGAGTTGAAAAAAGCACTAAATGAAGTACCTGCGGCTTCACTCACAACACCTTCTAATAAAGTATAGGGTCCGTTGTGATAGGCCCATCGGCTGTTCGCATCTCCTTCATATTCCAGGCAATCCGGGGTAACACAGTCAAATGCCATATCCTTCAATCCACTCGTCATTGTTAATTGATTCTTTATAGTGATCAAATCTTCTTTTTCTGGTGGAGCTGAAGTCCAGCCCTGACCAAGGTAATCGGAAGTTTTATCATTCAGGTCAAGCAATTGCTTTTCTAACGCAATACCGACTGTGAATGCGGTAAGGGTTTTACCTGCCGATGCCCAATACCAAAGACTATCCTGTTTAAAAGTTCCAAAATATTCTTCCATAGCAATTTTACCATCCTTTAAAATGACAAACGCCTTAGTGTCCTTTTCCTCAAGGAAATCAATCAAATCTTGTATTGCATTGGCGTTCCAACCCAGGGCTTGCGGACTTATAATTTGCCATTCGTCGGTCGTAGTCCCAGGAAAATACAAAGAAGAATCCGGGTTCTGATCTGAATCCGGTTCTTCTATAAGTGTATCTGCCAGATCATCAGAATTATTTTCACAGGCCAAACAGCCCAGGATAAGTATAATTGAAAGGAATCCATGTACTTGTGGTTTCATTTGGTTTTTAGATTTTAATTAGACCGGCAAAACGACTAAAAGTTTAACGCAGAAATGGAAGAATTCTTGTTAATATGCGGCTCTTCTTCTATTGTATTGTATTTTTGCACGGCTAAAGAAAATCCATGCGAACAAAGTCGGTAAAGAAAAATAGAATAAATGTCGTAACCCTTGGATGTTCCAAAAATGTCTATGACTCTGAAGTTCTCATGGGACAACTCAAGGCAAATGATAAGGCAGTAGTACATGAGGAGGAAGGCAATATTGTAGTTATAAATACCTGTGGCTTTATTGCAAATGCCAAAGAGGAAAGTGTAAATACCATTTTGGAATATGTAGATAAAAAGCAGTCTGGTGCGGTAGATAAGGTTTTTGTGACAGGATGTCTGAGTGAGCGCTATAAACCCGATCTGGAAAAGGAAATTCCTGATGTTGATGAATATTTTGGGACCAGTGATTTGCCTAATTTATTAAAGGCTCTGGGAGCAGATTATAAGCACGAATTAATTGGAGAACGCCTTACAACCACTCCAAAAAATTATGCCTATCTAAAGATCGCCGAAGGATGTGACAGGCCTTGTTCTTTTTGTGCGATACCCCTAATGCGTGGTAAGCACAGAAGTAAGCCCATTGAAGAGTTGGTTGCAGAAACAGAAAAATTGGCGACTAAAGGAGTAAAAGAGCTTATCCTTATTGCCCAGGACCTAACCTATTACGGCCTGGATCTGTACAAAAAAAGGAACCTGGCGCAATTGTTAAAAGAACTCTCCAAAGTAGAAGGTATAGAATGGATTCGCCTCCATTATGCCTTTCCAACAGGTTTTCCTATGGATGTTCTGGAGCTTATGAAAGAAGAGCCAAAAATCTGCAATTATATTGACATACCACTCCAGCATATTTCCGACCCTATCCTAAAGAGTATGCGCAGGGGAACAACCAAAGCCAAAACTACCCGCCTGCTTCAGGATTTTAGGCAGATGGTACCCGAAATGGCAATCAGGACGACCCTTATTGTTGGTTACCCCGGTGAAACAGAGGAAGATTTTTTGACCATGAAGGAATGGGTAAAAGAAATGCGTTTTGAGCGACTGGGTTGTTTTACCTATAGCCATGAAGAGAATACCCAT
>JABDPH010000357.1 GCA_013042925.1 Eudoraea sp. | reverse complement strand
ACTATAGGAGAGGTAAGAAATTGGGACTATCGATTTTGTTGGATAAGAGACGCTTCAATGGTTATTAAAGTAATGGCTCACTTAGGGCATGAGAACGTTGCCAAGAGGTATTTACAGTTTATTATTGATTTAATTCCGGATAAAGACGAGAAACTCCAAATAATGTACGGGATTAATAAGGAAAAAAATCTGACTGAAGAAACACTAGATCATTTGAGTGGATATAAAGGTTCTAAACCGGTTCGAATAGGCAATGCTGCTTATGCACAAAAACAAAATGATATATATGGTATTCTAATGGATGTAATTCATGCCCAGTTGATAAGATTTAGCACCAACATAGAGAATGGAGAAGAACTATGGGGAATTACTAAAGGGATTGTTTGGATCGTACAAAGGCACTGGAAAGAAGCTGATAAGGGAATTTGGGAGTTAAGGACCGAAGAAAGACACTTTACCTTTTCCAAAGTACTTTGTTGGGTGGCGATTGACCGTGCTATAAAGGTTGCCAGAATACTTAAAAAAACACGAAAACTTGAAAAATGGATAGATTTGGAACAGGAAATAAAGCAGGATATTCATACGAATTCATGGAATAGCGAGGTAAATGCGTTTACCCAGTCTTATGGATCGAAACATCTGGATGCCTCTGTTCTACTAATGGAGTCTTATGGATTTATTAATGCCAGGGAACCTAAATTCATGAGTACGGTATTGGCCATTGAAAAAGAATTAAGTAATGATGGATTGATGTACAGATATAAGAATGAGGACGATTTTGGATTACCTTCCTCGTCATTTACCATCTGTACGTTCTGGTTTATTAATAGTCTTTTTAAGATTGGAGAGGAAGAAAGAGCCCAAAAACTTTTTGATAAAATATTAGGCTATAGCAATCATTTGGGGCTTTTTAGCGAAGACATTGATTTTAAAACCAAAAGATTGCTAGGCAATTTCCCACAGGCGTACTCACATTTGGCTTTAATAGAATGTGCTGTTAATTTTTCAAATAAGGCCGGTGAGGAGAAAGTTCTGGAATCTATGCGATAACATTTATCAGGGATATTGAGAAAAAGTTGTCATCTCGCGTTAACTTCATTATTTAATCATTGGGTTAGCCATACCTCTTATCCTTTTTAGTAAAGCTAAAAAATGTTCCTCGGTGGTAAATGGATTCATAATAGTAGCCCTCAGGTAAATAATTCCTTTAATTTTTGTTTGCACGATATAAAACTCACCTTCTTCCAGAAGTTTTTGACGAATTCCGGAATTGATTTTATTAAGGATTGGCAGATCTGAGTCTTTCTCAATAAATCTGAAGCACAAGATATTCGACATTGGCTTCACGGCCAATTCAAAGTTTGTGTCATATTCTAAGATTTTACCAAACCTTTGGCCCAGATCATAAAGGGTTGTAACAAATTCATCAAATATATCTTTACCATAAATTTTAAGTAAGGTATACCAATGAAGACTCATCATGTATTTTGTGCATTCAAAGGTTCGCTTTGCAAGATTATACCAATCTTCCTCCATGGACTCCTGAAGCAAATAATCTGCTTTTTGCCTGAAGGTATTATGTGAGTCAATCCCTTCTTTAAATAACAAAGCTGTTGTTATAGAAGGCATCATCATCATTTTATGTCCGTCAATTACAATAGAATCTGCCTTTTGCATTCCTTTTAGCAATGATTTGTATTTTGATGAAAAGATAGCTCCTCCGCCATGTGCGGCATCAATATGGAACCAAATTCCTTTTTTGAGAGCAAAATTCCCGAGGATATCCAGATCGTCATATATACCTGTAGCGGTTGAAGGCGCACTTCCAACAAGGGCTATAACTTCATACCCTTCATAAATAGTCTTGTTGTAGGCATCTTCTAATAATTTTGTGTTTAAGGCATAATTTTTATCTACAGGTATTTTTACAATTCCCTTTTCCCCTAACCCCATGATTCTTGCCGCTCTGTCTATGCAGTAATGTGCCTCTTCGGAGACCATTATTGCCAACTTATCTGAATGGCCCTTTTCCCAAATATCATTCTGCGCTATTTTCTTGCGTGCACTAAGAAGAGCAGTAAGATTTGCTAATGTTCCGCCGGAGGTCAAAAATCCATTGGCCTTTTTGTCATATCCAATTTCTTTGCATAATTGTTCAATTACAACGCGCTCCATTGCAGTTGGAGCCATTCCCATTTCATAGATACCCATTCCATTGTTAAGAATGGCATTTAACATACTTGTGAGACCGGTCACAGGAGCAACCGGACTTATCTGATGACCCATATAGTTAGGGTGATGCAGGTGTATGCTCCTCTTTATAATTTCATTGTTAAGATCAGAAGGATTTCCATTCAAAAGAAAGTCATTCCAAAATTTGTATTCTTCCGAAGGTACTTCCCAGTTAATAACCTTTGATGAAGTTCCGTTTATGGTTTTAGTCAGATGATCTGCCAGAATATCCACTAATTGATGAGCGTTTTCTCTGAAATCCTGGGGGGAATATGCAGCCTTTAATAGTTGTTTGTCCATGCTTTAAAATTAGAAAGTTAGCGTATGTTAAACAAGCGCTATTTTTTTATTGCACAAGGAAGGAAAACGGATGTCAGATATTGAAACTTATGGTCGACAAGTATAACAAATCGGTAATGTTTCGCTAAATTTGTAGGATTAAATTTAAAGGTATAAAATCATGAAATTGAAACATGTTGTAAGTAGTTTTCTGGTAATATTAGTAATGTGGTCTTGTAAGGAAAAAGTAATGCCCGAGGAGACTGTTGTTGTCAATGATAAAGCATTTGAATACGTAGTAGATCAATTTGCAGACATCAGAGTACTCCGATATCAGGTCCCGGGTTTTGAGGAACTCGCCTTAAAAGAAAAAGAATTGGTTTATTACTTAACACAAGCTGGTTTGGCCGGCAGGGACATTATATGGGATCAGAACTACCGTCATAATCTTGAAATCAGGAAAGCACTGGAAAACATTTATACCAAATATGCAGGTGATAAATCCACCTATGACTGGAACTCATTTGAAGTGTATTTAAAACGAGTATGGTTCTCAAATGGCATTCATCATCATTACTCCAATGATAAAATAAAACCTGGTTTTTCTAAGGAATATTTGAATTATTTACTGGCAGAAACAAATACAGAACTTAAAGGAGAGCCCTTTGAAGTTATTTTTAATGAAGCGGATAGCAAAAAGGTGAATAAAAAGAAAGGCGTGGATAATGTAGCTTCCTCAGCGGTTAATTTCTATGCTCCGGATATCACCGATGCAGATGTGGATGAATTCTATAAAACCGCATACAAAGGCCCGGAAGGCAAGCCAATAGAAACTGGTTTGAATTCTACACTGGTGAAGGAGAACGGCAAATTGGTTGAAAAGGTATGGAAGTCGGGAGGATTGTATGGTGCGGCTATAGACAAAGTAATTAAATGGCTGGAGAAAGCGCAGGGTGTTGCAGAAAATGAAAAACAAGCCAAAACTTTAGGATTACTGATCGAGTATTACAAAACGGGAAGTCTTGACGTATGGGATTCCTATGCTATAGAATGGGCGACTTCAACCCAAGGAAATATCGATTGGATAAATGGCTTTATAGAAGTTTATAATGATCCTAAGGGTTACAGAGGATCGTATGAGAGCATCATTCAAATAAACGATTTTGACATGTCCAGAAAAATGGCTGTACTTTCTGAGAATGCGCAGTGGTTTGAAGATAACTCTACCCTAATGGAAGAGCATAAAAAGGACAATGTGGTCGGGGTTTCTTATAAGACTATAAATGTTGCAGGAGAGGCCGGTGATGCCTCCCCAAGTACGCCTATCGGGGTAAACCTCCCTAATAATAATTGGATACGCCAGCAGCATGGAAGTAAGTCTGTGTCATTGGCAAATATAGTTGATGCATATAACAATGCAGGAGGGAGTGGTAGATTAAAAGAATTTGCCAATGATGAAGAGGAGATCAGGCTTGAAGAAAAATATGGTAAACTGGCAGATAAATTACATACAGCATTGCATGAGGTAATAGGTCATGCTTCAGGACAAATAAATCCTGGTGTTGGTCAACCCAAGGAGACATTAAAGAATTACAGATCAACTATAGAAGAGGGTAGAGCAGACCTGATTGGACTCTATTTTATTATGGATCCTAAGTTAGAGGAATTGGGTCTTGTAGAAAACTGGGAAGAAACAGCCAAAGCCTCTTACGATGGGTATATTAGAAATGGTCTTATAACGCAATTGATACGAATTGAATTAGGGGATGATGTAGAAGAAGATCATATGGTGAACAGGCAGTGGGTATCGGCATGGGCATTTGAAAAAGGTGAAGCCGACAATGTTATAGAAAAATTAAACAGGGATGGTAAAACATATTACAACATCAATGATTATGAAGCATTACGTGAATTATTTGGAGAATTATTACGTGAAACTCAAAGGATAAAGTCTGAAGGTGACTTCAAAGCTGCCCAGGAATTAGTAGAAGGGTATGGAGTTAAAGTTGATCAGGCCTTGCACGCTGAAGTTTTGGATAGAAATGTACAATTTAAGTCTGCACCCTATAGTGGTTTTGTAAATCCTGTACTTGTTCCGACTGCTAATGACGAAGGTGAAATCATTGAAGTTAATGTAATGCAACCTGCAAGTTTTGAAGAGCAGATGTTAAACTACTCTGAAACCTATGGTGTTCTAAATTGAATTGATCATATAAAAGTAAATACCTTGTTGGTAAATGAAAAAACCGCTCAATTGAGCGGTTTTTCTATTTCAAATTAAATTGCATTCACTTAGTCAAAAGTGTAACCGTTATCTGAAGCTATCTTATCCGCAATTTGTTCTCTAAGTGCAGCAACATTAGGCTGATTCGTATATTTTGTGAATCGCTTTAATCCCATAAGCATCATTCGTTGTTCATCACCTTCTGCAAATGAGACAATTGCTTCCTTGCCTTTTTGAATAATTGTATCCACTGCGTTGTATAGATAAAGACGTGACATTGCAATTTGTGTGGCTTGATTTTCTTCCCCGAATCTTTGGGCATTTTTCTCCGTTCTGAGAATGGTAGATTCGGCCATATATATCTCTATTAATATGTCTGATGCAGCTAATAATACTTGTTGGTGTTTTTCCAGATCCGTGCCAAATTTTTGTACAGCACTTCCGGCGACCATCAGAAATACCTTCTTAAGTCT
Organism: Eudoraea sp.; assembly: GCA_013042925.1. Lineage (GTDB taxonomy): Bacteria > Bacteroidota > Bacteroidia > Flavobacteriales > Flavobacteriaceae > Eudoraea. The sequence continues at coordinate 3,425 of JABDPH010000357.1, read as the reverse complement.
TGCAATCATATCGTTCTCCTCGGAAAAGAGCTCAGAAAAATCCGGAGTATCAAAAGATGGAATTCCCATAAGCTCCTCAGCCACCTTTGTTGCCGGTCCTAATAGGTCTACATGGCCTTTCATTGCTTTTTTAACCAGCATACCAACCGCTAACATCCTGTTTATTTCGTTGGTTCCTTCATAAATACGTGATATACGGGCATCTCTCCAGGCCTTTTCCATAGGGGTATCGGCACTAAAGCCCATTCCACCAAAGATCTGAATGCCTTCATCAGAGGTTTGTTGGACATCTTCAGAAACCGCTACCTTAAGTATTGAACATTCTATGGCATATTCTTCTACACCTTTAAGTTCGGCCTCCTGGTGCGAATTACCCTCTGCTACACGTATGGCTATCCTGTCTTCTATATTCTTTGCAGCTCTGTAGCAGGCAGATTCTCCTGCGTAAGCATTCACTGCCATTTGAGCAACCTTTCCTTTAATAGCTCCGAAATTTATGATCGGAGTTTTAAATTGAATCCTTTCGTTGGCGTAATTAACAGCCTCACCGAGCACTCTCCTTTGTGCTTCAAGGCAAGCTGCCGCTAACTTTATTCTTCCAATGTTCAGGGCGTTCATTGCGATTTTAAATCCATTCCCTCGCTCAGAAAGCATATTTTCAACGGGTACTTTCGTGTCACTAAAAAATACCTGTCGGGTAGAGGAGGAGTGAATGCCTAACTTTTTTTCTTCATCTCCCATAGATATACCATTCGCAGGATCATTTTCAACAATAAAACCTGTAATGTTTTTATCATCTTCAATTCTGGCAAAAACAATAAACAACTTACAGAAGCCCGCATTGGAAATCCACATTTTTTGTCCACTTATGTGATAATACTTCTCATCTTTTGATAAAACAGCCTTGGTTTTACCGGAATTTGCATCTGATCCGGCACCTGGCTCAGTAAGGCAGTAAGCTCCAAACCATTCACCTGAGGCCAGTTTGGGTACATATTTCTTTTTTTGCTCTTCTGTACCATATAAAGTTATTGGCATAGTGCCTATACCGGTATGCGCTCCAAAAGCCGTACTAAAAGAACCTGTAGCTCCGGAGATATAATCACATACCAACATTGTGGAGACAAATCCCATACCCAAACCTCCGTATGCTTCCGGAACAGCGACACTTAACAAACCCATTTCGCCTGCCTTCTGCATGCACTCTTCAGTATAGGCATAATCCTTATTTTCAAATTTTTCCCAATGCGCCCAGAGTTCGCGATCCACAAAATCCTTGGTACTTTCGCGCATCATTTTTTGCTCTTCGGTCAGATCTTCCAGTGTAAAAATATCTTCGCAATTTGTTTTTTTTACTAAAAACTGACCGCCACGTAAGATATCTTTGTTTATTGTTTCGGTACTCATTTTATATGTTTTTTATGTTATTAATTTAAAAACTCATAAATCCCGGCTGCACCCTGGCCTGTGCCCACACACATAGTTACCATGCCGTATTTACCTTTCATCTCGCGTTTTCGCATTTCATCAAATAATTGTACAGAAAGTTTAGCACCGGTACAACCCAAGGGATGACCAAGTGCAATGGCTCCTCCATTTACATTGACAAGATCCTGATTAAGATTTAACTCCCTTAGTACAGCGAGAGATTGAGATGCAAAAGCCTCATTAAGCTCTATTAATGAAATATCATCCTGCTTTAAACCGGCTTGTTTTAATGCCTTTGGGATTGCCTTTACAGGACCGATTCCCATAATGCGCGGTTCTACTCCCGCAGCGGCATAATTTACCAAACGGGCAATTGGTTCCAATTTTAATTCCTTAACCATTTCTTCACTCATCACCATAACAAACGCCGCACCATCACTCATTTGGGAAGAATTACCTGCAGTAACACTGCCATCCGCCGCAAATACAGGTCTCAATTTGGCAAGAACTTCTTTGGATGTGTCTGCTCTTGGGCCTTCATCCTTATTCACAGTGTACGTTTTGGTTTCTTTTTTACCAGCAGGATTAACAAAAGTGTGTTCTACTTCTATAGGTACAATTTGTTCCTGAAACTTATTTTCCTTTTGGGCTTTTAATGCTTTCATATGGGAGTTGTACGCAAAATCATCCTGATCATCTCTTGAAACCTTAAATTGCTTTGCAACCGCTTCTGCTGTTAATCCCATACCCCAGTAATAATCTTCATGTCCTTCTTTAGCGATTTCGTAATCGGGGGTTGGTTTGTACCCTCCCATTGGAATATAACTCATGCTTTCCGATCCTCCTGCTATGATACAATCAGCCATGCCTGCCTGAATCTTCGCTGTGGCAATACCTATGGTTTCCAGTCCAGAGGCGCAATATCTGTTTACCGTAACACCTGGAACATCATCTATTTCTAACCCCATTAAAGATATCAGACGAGCCATATTCAGTCCTTGCTCGGCTTCCGGCATTGCATTGCCCACAATAACATCATCTATTCTTTTTTTATCCAATTGTGGCAACTCTTTCATCATATGAGCGATGGTTTCTGCCGCCAATTCATCAGGTCTTTTAAAACGGAATAATCCTCTTGGCGCTTTACCAACCGCTGTTCTATAAGCCTTAACGATATATGCTGTTTTCATTTTTTTAATTTCTAAGTGGTTTACCTGTTTTTAACATGTGCTGAATTCGTTCCAATGTCTTTCTCTCTGTACAAAGCGATAAAAAAGCTTCTCGTTCCAAATCCAATAAGTATTGTTCACTGACAAGAGTTGCTTCAGATAAATCTCCTCCGGCCATTACGTATGCCAGTTTATCTGCGATTTTTTTATCGTGTTCGCTTATATAGTGCCCGGCTTCCATAGAATCCGTACCTACAAGGAACATACCCAGGGCCTGCTTACCCAAAACCTTTACATCTTTTCTTTTTATGGGTTGAGTATACCCTGCTTCAGCTAAAAGTTTTGCATGTGACTTGGCTGTTGCTATCTGACGATCTTCGTTTACAACAACAATGTCTTTTCCCTTTTGAAGGATTCCCAGGTCATATGCTTCATAAGCTGATGTAGATACTTTGGCCATTCCAATGGTTAGAAAGTATTCCTGTAGTACATTTAATTCTACATCATTCTTTCTGAATGTGTCCGACGCTCTTAATGCCATTTCTTTGGAACCCCCACCTCCCGGAATTACTCCAACACCGAATTCAACCAAACCTATATAAGATTCTGCAGCTGCAACAACTTTGTCGGCATGAAGTGATAGCTCACAACCTCCCCCAAGGCACATTCCATGAGGAGCAGAGACTGTTGGGATAGAAGAATATCGCATGCGCATCATCGTATCCTGAAAGTATTTAATTGCCATATTCAATTCATCGTACTCCTGTTCCACCGCCATCATGAATATCATTCCAATATTGGCTCCTACGGAAAAGTTTGCTGCCTGAT
>JABDPH010000352.1 GCA_013042925.1 Eudoraea sp. | reverse complement strand
ATCCCACTCTTCGCTATCTTTTAAAGATTCTGCTATGCGAAGTAGCTCTCTTTTCTTATCAAGATTTTCCTGCTGATCTTTTTTAAGTTTTTTGTAGTAGGCGTTTTTATTTCTGTTAAATACTCTGACGGCTTCTTTAAATTCCGCCCAGGTTTGTTCATTTACATTTTGAGGTACTTTCCCTGCTTTAAAGAAAGCATCTCGCTGCGCCTCTATGTCTCTTATTTGCTTTTGAAGGTCTTTATGATTGCTGGCAACGTGCGCGCCTATTTCAACGATCTTTTGAATAATACTTTTTTTCTTTTCTAAGTTTTGCTCATATACCTTGTCAAGATCCTTGAAATAATCCTGTCTCCTTTGGTGCATTGCTTTGGTAGCATTACTAAAGCGTTTCCAAATTTCTTCTCTATGTTCCCTGTCAACAGGCCCTATATCTTCTTTCCAAACCTTATGTAGTGTTTGTAATTCCCTAAATGCTTTGTTGAGGTCCTCTTCTTCTATCAAAGCTTCTGCGGATTCAACCAATTTCAACTTTTCCTCCAGATTATGTTTAAAATCCAGGTCCCGTAGTTCCCTGTTAAGGTGTAAAAAGTCATAAAAAATTTCAACATGATGATGATATGTCCTCCATACATCATTGTATTTATTCCTTGGAATTGGTCCTGCATTTCGCCATCTTTCCAGAATGTCTTTGAAATTTTTATAAGTGGTATTTATATCTTCTTCAACATTGACGAGCCCTTTAAGTTCCTCAATAATTTCCAGTCTTTTTGCAAGGTTTTCGTTTAGATTCTGTTCAAGATTCTTGTAGTATGCATTTCTTTTTTCCCGATATTCAGAATATACCTCACTGAATTGCCGTTTGGTTACAGAATTATATCTGAAGTCAATTTCGTTGCCACCTTTACTTATGAAATCTTCTTTTTTAAGTTCTAAAAAATCCTGAAATTTTAAGTCAAATTCATGTTTTATGCCGTCAACATGTTTTTTAATGGCCTGTACTTTCTCATTTCGAACCAACCTTTGCAATTCACCAACCAAATTCTCCATAGACATGGAATGGTAGTCCAGGATGGGTATATGGTGCCTCCGATTGTTGTCATTATCTTCTGCATCTTCTGCGTTAGATTCATTTATTTCTTCATGGATGGCCTCTTCAACCTTTTCTGACTTATCGGCTGAAACTAATTCCTGAGTTTTTTTTTCTACTTCAGTGCTTTTCTCTGATTCCTGTTTAGATTCAGTAGTTTCTGAATTATTTTCTCCCTCTACAGACTCCTGTAGTTTATGATCATTATTTTCCAACATTTTATTTAATGTTTCTGCGGATTTGTTAGCATCTTCATTATCAGATACTGCCGGCATGTGTAACTACAAAGGTAATCAAACTAGTTTGATGCATCAATACTTGCCATAATTGTTCTGTGAATACCTTTTTCAAAAATTCCGGTAAGGAATGTTAGGAGTTCCAAATTTGCCAGGCTTTTTCCGCTTGTAACTCCAACATTTCTGCCCCATTACAAATAATTGCGCCTTTGTGTTCTCCGGATAATAAAAATGCAGTTTTTTCGGGGTTATAGATGAGATCAAAAAGTAAATGGTTTGAAGTCAGAAATTCGTAGGGAATACCTGGTTTGGCTTCAGTATTTGGGAAAGTGCCAAGGGGAGTGCAATTAATGAGCACAGTATGGGTGCTAATGATCTTTTTATTTAATTCTGAATAACCAATTTGATCTCCAATTGGATTACGTGAAACATATTTAAATGAAATGCCTAATTCATTTAATACAAATGCAACAGCTTTAGAAGCCCCGCCTGTACCAAGGATCAAGGCTTTTTTATGCGACTCTTTTAAAAAGGGTTCGATAGATTTCTTAAAACCGTAAACATCAGTGTTATATCCTCTTAGGCCTTCCTTGGTAAATTTAATCGTGTTGACAGCACCGATACGCTTCGCCTTCTTATCTAAACTATCTAAATAAGGAATTATATCTTCTTTGTAGGGGATAGTCACGTTTAGACCTCTAAGTGTCTTATTCCTTTCTATTAGAGAAGGAAATTCTTCTAAATCAGGTATGTCAAAATTTTCATAGCTATAGCCTTGCAGATTCAAAGAAGTGAACTTGTTATTAAAATAAGTTTTGGAGAAAGAGTAAGATATATTCTTTCCTATTAACCCAAAACTAACTTTATCTTTTTCTGTTTTTGCCATACCGTTCTAATCCTATTAACAATGCAACCCCTAACATTACAAAAATGATTGCCCACCAGGTTTCACTTTCACTAAAATCTGGAAAATATCTTTCATAATTCATGATTACTTCATCACCATTTGAATCAATGGCAATGTTTCCAGCTTCATCCCTTACATAAATTGGGTTTTTCCAGGGCCAAACTACACCGAGCGAACCGGTGATAAATCCTATTATTACAGCAGAGGTTATATATTTGAAGTGCTTCAGTACATATCCAAGCAGATGGGATAGAGTAACAAGTCCAGTAGCCGATCCAGCGGTGAATACTGCAAGAATTTTCAAAGTTCTCAGACGCATCTGGTTTTCTACGAAGCTGAAATCTCCTTTTATTATTTCAGCCATAGTATCGTAAAGGGAATTCACAGAATCAACCAATAGCAAAACGTAATTACCTAAAAGGATAAGAATAAATGATCCTGATAAACCTGGAAGAGTCATGCCAGAAACACTTATAATTCCACAAAGAAAGATAAAGTATAAATTATCATTCTCCTTGGCCGGACTTAAAAAACTGATTGAAATTCCAACAATAAGGCCAAAAAGACCAGAGGTTATAGTTCCTCTATTCCAATGTTTAAAATCACTTGCAATGAAATATATGGAACCTATTATCATTCCAAAAAAAGTGGCCCAAACTAATAATTCCTGACGTTCCAGGAAGTAGTCCAGTAATTTTGAGACACTAAAATAGCTCACTAGCATTCCAAAAATGAGCAACGATAAAAATTGCCCGTTTACATACTGATAAAAACTTTTGAATCTTCCATTAAATAGTAATTTAACGGCTTTTATATTAATCTTTTGGAGTGAATAAATAAACTCTACATAGAAGCCGGCAACAAATGCAACAATACCACCGGAGACACCGGGTACTTTGTTGGCGGCACCCATTCCCAATCCTTTTATGATCAGGAATAATTTATCAAGAACGGTTCTTGGCTTCCTCGGCATTCTAATTATTTTTTACTTGTTGTTGCTAGTCTTTCAAGTATAAAAATAACGCAAAATCCAAGTAATGCTAAAAGAATGGCAAAGAGTAATTGATTATCCCCCTCAAAATTAAAGGGGGAAATATTTTCTTCATTAATAGGAATAACTTTCTTACCAAATATTTTTGTTTCCAAAACTCTTTTCCAGGGCCATATTTTATTCAGAGAGCCTAAAATAAATCCTGTTAAAAGTGCCAGGGTACTATTCTTATAATTTTGGAACATCCATTTTAGTAGCCGGGCAAAGCTTAAAAGACCAAATACTGCTCCTAAAGCTACCGTTGCAATAGTATATAATTCTCTCTCATGCACAGCATCCAAAATAGTCTTATAGGAACCGAGTAGTACCAGGATAAACGCTCCGGAAATGCCTGGTAAGATCATTGCACATACTGCAAGAGCTCCGGAAAGGAATAGGTAAAGCAAACTGTGAGTATTTTCTGAAGGAGGGAGAGTTGTAATATAATAGGCTATAGCAGCTCCCAAAACAAATGCGGTAACGATACCCAAATTCCAGCTTTCAATATCCCTTGCAATAAAAAAAATACTGGCAAATACCAATCCAAAAAAGAAAGACCACAGTAAAATGGGTTGGTTAACTAATAACCAACTAATCATTTTTGCCAATGAAAAAACACTTATGAAAATTCCTGAAAAAAGTGCAAGTAAAAAATTCCCATTGATGGCTCTCCAAAAACTCTTAAATCCCTCTTCTCTTAAGACTTTATATTTGGAAAAACTTATACCGTTTATAGAGGTTATTAGTTCCTCATAAATCCCTGAAATAAAGGCTATAGTGCCACCAGAAACACCAGGAACTACGTCTGCAGCTCCCATTGCGACCCCTTTCAGAGAAATAGTGATATAATTTAATAAATTGCGATTACTCATTAAAAAAATAAAAAAACAAAAATAGTTCTTTTATTCGGAAGCCTTTTTAATATTGCTAATTATGTTTTGAGTCCAGATGGAGTTGAAATATTGCGGGAACGCATTCTCAAAAATTGTGAGTTTAGAAATGTCCAATTTCAATGCATTAGTAAATCTGAATCTTGCCTGTTCAGAATCACTTAACATAAGATATAGACCAGCCATTCTATATTCTATTTCAGCCTCTTCAGGGTAAAACTGCAGACCCTGTATCAAAATTTGTATAGCTGAATCAATATCACTATTAGTTTTAACGACCTCTGCCCAGTTCAACCAGGTATCTAACTCATAATTTCCAAGATCCACAGCTTGTTTATATGAATAATCCGCTTCGTCTAAGTTTTGAAGGACATAATGAATTTTAGCGGATTTTTTCCAATATAAAGCATTTTCACCATCAATATTAATCGCCTTATTTACATAATATAGGGCTCTTTCGTAATTTTGCTTACGAATATAAAAATCGGTTATTGCCAACCAACCCTTGTCCAGCAACGGGTCCTCATGTACAGTCTGGTAGAAATAGAATTTTGCCAGTTCGTCGTTATCAAGCTTTTCATGACATTTACCAATTCTTAAGTAAGCATGTGAGGTAGGATCTTCAATTTTTATTGTTGTTTCATAATTTTCAATTGCCTCGTTGTGTTTTCCCATTTTTTCAAGAACCTTGCCTTTCTCAAAATAGGCACCTATAAAGGAATCGTCCGCAATTATTGCAAAGTCGAACGCTGCTAGGGCTTCGGGTAACATTTCTTTAGTGTAATACTGTTTTCCCAGTTGATGCCAAGCCACCTGGCAATATGGATTTCGCTCCAGAAAATCATTCAAAAAAGTAATAGCACCTTCATAGTCCTCCATGAATTCAAAACAGTAGACTACATTATAAAGTGAGGAATAATCCTGTTCATCAAAGGATACACATTTTATAAAATTGTCTTTAGCATTTTCAAAATTATCCATAAACAGGTATTCCATTCCTAATAATGAATAAATATCAAAACTATCATTAGACAGGCTTAAAGCTTTTTCTAACATATCTACTGCTGCCTCGTGATTGTCTTGTTTTGAGTAAATATTTGCACGCTGAATATATATCTCTTCATTAGTGCTATCCATCAATTGAAGTTCATCCAAAAGCTTTTCAGCAACTTCCAGATTATTTTCAAATACAAGGACTTCTATATCCAAAAGCCTTAGATTCATTGCTCCCGGATGTTGTTTGAGCCCAATTTTAATGGCTTTTTTAGCTAAGGAAATTTTGCCATTGTTTAAATAGTGGTGAATTATGTCTTCAAAATCTTCCGCGTCAAAAAAGTATACGTCATCCGTCTTCAACATGGATTCAAACTTCGCGATTGGTTGATTTTGACTTTCGTTATGATCTAACGCCATAGGAACGTGCTTGGTTTATCTATGGACTTAAAAATAGTCTTTTTGATACTACGCTTAAATCCACTTCAGGGCTATATTATTAACAAAATAGTTAACAAATTATTGCTCTAATTCATTCAAAATCTCCATTATTATGTTGCAACCGTGGTCAATTTCCTCAATGTTTATAGTCAGTGGAGGAGAAATACGAACAGCTCTTGATTCAAAAAGCAGCCAAAAAAGAATCAGATTTTTTCTTGCGCAGGAAAGGATTAGTTTATTGGCAATTGCTGCATCTTTCATAATAAGAGACAGCATAAGTCCCTTCCCTCTAATCTCTTTTATGTATGGGTGTATTAACCTGGATCTGATATGTTTTTCCTTTTCAAGAGTATCTTGAATAAGAGTTCCACTGGTTAATTCCTTAAGCGTAGCCATAGCTGCTGCAGCT
>JABDPH010000351.1 GCA_013042925.1 Eudoraea sp. | reverse complement strand
TTCGGATCTTTTTCGTCGAATTCCCAAAGAAAATCTGCAGTTATCCTGGCCTGTTCTCTGGTAATGGCATTTTTGATCACTATATAACCATTATGCTTCCAGAATTCCCAGTCCTTCTCGCTAAGAACTCTTAATGGGACATTATTAGACCTGTCATTAAGTTGAATTTTGCTACTTGTAGCCGTTGATGGGTTTCCCGGAATATCTTTGTGAGCCTTATTGGCCATTTCCAGTTTAGATGCTGCTTTTTCCATAATGATTCTGTATTGTAATTAAAAGATAGTCAAATCTAAAGAGATCTTATGACGATCTCCACCTTGATTTTGATCAATATTTGTACTATATTGATATTTATTATCCCAATTATAGCCTATAACAACAATTTTGTTAAATATTTGATTTGAAAATTCAATTAGAACAAATAAATCCGGATGCCAAGAGCTCATTCAGATTATTGCACAATCCAAGATTAAACGACTTATTCTACTGGCATTTTCACCCGGAATATGAATTAGTCTATATTGAAGGTGCCAATGGTACAAGGCATGTGGGAGATCATATTTCTCAATATGAACATAGTGATTTGGTATTGATAGGGTCTAATATCCCTCATTTGAACTTCGATTATGGCATACAGACCGAATATAAAAAAGAGGTTTTGCACGTTAGTTCGGCATTTAAGAATAATATATTTACTGAAATCCCGGAACTATCTGATGTATTTGAACTTTTTGAAAAATCTCAACATGGAATAGCCTTCACCGGAAATACCAAGACAGCTATAGGTTCCAGGCTGAAAAAACTTCATACTTTAAGTCCTTTTACACAGTTTCTGGAAGTACTGCATATTTTTTCAATTTTAGCAGCATCTAAGGAGTATGTTTTATTACATGACTATCCGGTTATAAATAAATACAGTCAAAAACAAAAAGACAGGTTGAAGAATATCTATGCATTCATTGATGAAAACTACCAGCGAAAAATAGAACTTAGAGAAGTAGCTTCAATTAGCAATTTAAGTAAAGAAGCTTTTTGCAGATATTTTAAAGGCGCCACCGGACGTTCTTTTACCTCATTTTTAAACCAATATCGCATTAGCCAGGCCAAGCGTTTACTTATAAAAGGCAGTAATATCAGCGAGGCCTGTTACGAATGCGGTTATGAAAGCCTTTCTTATTTTAATCGTACTTTTAAAAAAATTGCCCTTGAAAATCCATCTGATTTTAAAAAAAGATATTTAAATAAAAATACTTTCTAAACTCTTAATTCAAATGAAATTCATAGTTATATTAATCTTCTTCATTATTTGCTCATCAACAATTGCGCAAGATGAGGTATTAAATAATGCATATAGCAGAGCATCTTTCTCACTTAATGGAGAGTGGAACATAATTATAGATCCATATGAAAATGGCTATTATAATTATCGCTATGAAGCTTTTGATCTGACGGATCCGCCCTCAAAAAATGCATATTTTACAAATACATCCCCTGTGGACAAAACGGATTTAATAGAATATGATTTTGATAATTCCGAAACATTAATGGTCCCTGGAGACTGGAATTCCCAAAAGGATGAACTTTTATATTATGAAGGTTCTATTTGGTACAAAAAGTCTTTCGATTATTCTAAAGAAGAAGCCGCCAACAGAGTTTTTGTTTACTTCGGAGCTGCAAATTATCAAGCTGATGTATACCTGAATGGAAGAAAACTGGGCCGACATATAGGTGGATTTACACCATTTAATTTTGAAGTAACGGATTTGCTAATGGATAAAGGAAATTTTCTAGTAGTCAAAATTGATAATAAGAGAACCCCGGAAGCTGTCCCCACTTTGAATACAGATTGGTGGAATTACGGTGGTCTTACCAGAGATGTGAAATTAATAGAAACGAAAGAGACTTATATAGATGACTATATGATTCAATTAAATCCTAAAAATTCCGATGAAATTTTAGGATATATTCAGCTCAATGGCCCTGATAAAGCCAATAGTGAAGTAACACTTAAAATATCAGAAGCAAAAATTTCCAGAAAAGTAAACACCGACATAACCGGCAGAGCTCAAATACATATTAAAAAGGCAAAATTGAAAAAATGGAGTCCGGAAAATCCAAAATTATATGATGTTTCTCTCAATGCAGGTAGAGACCAGATCAAAGATAAGATTGGTTTTAGAACCATAAAAACCGAAGGAACATCAATTTTATTAAATAATAAACCAATTTTTCTAAGAGGAATATGTATCCATGAAGAGAGTCCTATTAATCAAGGAAGAGCAAAAACCATGAGAGATTCTGAAAAACTTTTAGAATGGGTAAAGGAAATGAACGGAAATTTTGCACGCCTGGCGCATTATCCCCATAATGAGTATATGGTCAGAGCCGCTGATAGTATGGGAATATTGCTGTGGGAGGAAAACCCGGTTTATTGGACTATTAAATGGGAGAATCCCAGCACCTACGAAAACGCTCAAAATCAGCTTACAGAGGTCATACAAAGAGATAAGAACAGGGCATCAGTCATCATTTGGTCTATGGCTAATGAAACCCCGGTAAGTGAGCCCCGTCTTAATTTTCTTAAAAAATTGAAAGAACATACCAGAAGTCTGGACCCTACCCGTTTAATAAGCGCAGCATTAGAACAAAATACCGTGGATGGTAATAGTAATGTGCTGGCCATAGATGATCCTTTTGCAGAGGAGGTCGATATCCTGAGCTTTAACCAATATATAGGCTGGTATGTTGGATTGCCTGACAAAGCTCGTACCATTACCTGGAAAATTGATCAGAACAAACCTGTATTTATTTCAGAATTTGGCGCAGGAGCTAAATTTGGGTATCATGCTGACAAAGAAACAAGGTGGTCCGAAGAATATCAGGAATATCTTTACGAAGAATCATTAAATATGCTCGATAAAATTGAAAAATTACAAGGATTTTCTCCATGGGTTCTAAAAGACTTCAGATCACCCAGAAGACCTCTGGCAAAAATTCAGGACGGATATAACAGAAAGGGTCTTTTTGATGAAAAAGGAAATAAAAAGAAAGCGTTCTTTGTTCTGAAAGAATATTACGGCAATAAAGCAAAAGAAGCAAAGGGTAATTAAGATATTATGTTCAAAAAAACCACTCCGAATTTAAATCCGGAGCGGTTTCTAACTAAATAACCAACCAAAAATATTTTTTACAAACTTTTCCTATTATCTTAAATAACGCAATACTTAAAGTTTTCATTGCCTGGATACAGGTAAACCGATGTTAAAGTTTTAAGCATTTCATCGTTTTTTTAATTTGACACTTTCAACATCTTATCCATAATCAGACAACACTATTTATTCCATAGAATATTATAACACAATGATTGTCAAACAAGTAAGTGGTTATTATTTTTAATTACATTTGATAGACTAAATTAGTTTAATGGAAAAAGATCTAAAAATTGCTGTTTTAGGCGGTGGAAGTTGGGCTACTGCTATTGTAAAAATGCTCACCGAAAACAGGGATAAGGTAATCTGGTATATGCGTAATGAAGACGCAATAAAATATATAAAAGCCAATAAACATAATCCTAACTACCTCACCTCCGTAGAATTTAAGCTAGAACAGCTAGTCCTTACAAATAATATAAGCGAAGCAGTTTCCATGGCTAATCTACTGATATTCGCGATCCCATCTGCCTTTTTAGAAAGTGAACTCAAAAAACTCACAATCCCTTTGAGTGATAAGATAGTTTTCTCTGCTATTAAGGGAATTGTGCCTGAAACAGGATTAATAGTAGGAGAACATTTTTATCAAAAATATAGTATTCCCTATGAAAATATTGGTGTGATAACCGGTCCATGTCATGCTGAAGAAGTGGCCCTGGAACGTTTGTCGTATTTAACAATTGCCTGTGCCGATACTGACAAGGCTATTGAACTTTCATGTCATTTAAACAGCCATTATATTAAGACTAAAATTTCAGATGATATCATAGGCACTGAATACGCAGCCATGCTGAAAAATATTTACGCCTTAGCCGCAGGTATCGCTCATGGATTAGGTTATGGCGATAATTTCCAATCTGTTTTAATGAGTAATGCTATCCGAGAAATGAAGCGATATATTTCGAGAGTTCACAAGATGAAACGCAATATCAATAACTCTGCCTATCTGGGAGACCTTCTGGTAACCGGTTATTCAACTTTTAGCCGGAACAGGATGTTCGGTAATATGATAGGTAAAGGATATAGAGTAAAAAGTGCCATGATGGAAATGAAAATGGTAGCGGAAGGTTACTATGCAACGGAAACTGCCTATAAATTAAAATCAACTTTTAAAAAGAAAGTCAGGACTCCAATTATTGATGCGGTATATGATATTCTTTATAACCAAAAGAGCGCTAAAGATACTTTCAAGACACTCACGGAAAAATTAGATTGAACATGAAATTTTTTTATTAGCTTCTAATTGAATATTTTAGGAATGCCTTGATATGTTGTTATTCTCGATTCATGTGAAATGAAGCTAAAATATTTCCTTCTTATTGTAATGGTTATAGCCTTATTTTCATCCATGGCGTTCATGACTGATGGAAATTCCAGGTTCTTTGGTCCAACAAAAAGAACAGATCCCTTTGTTCCTTATTCACAAGAAATTTCTGGAAGCGATATTATAATTAAAATGACCCCTGTAAAAGGAGGTGACTACCAGATGGGAAGCAACAGCCATGAAGATGATGAAAAACCTCAACACAAGGTTTTTGTAGATGATTTCTGGATGAGTACGTTTGAAATAACCTGGGAACAGTATGAACTTTTTTTAGAACGACAAATTGATACTATCGGATTAAAACATTCAGACCCTGAAGTGGCTATAGAAATTGATGCGGTATCTTCAGCATCAACACCATATGTTGATATGAGCCAGGGCATGGGCAAAAAGGGATATCCCGTCGTAAATATAACCCAATATGCAGCATTAACATTTTGCAAATGGCTTAGCGCAAAAACAGGAAAATTCTATAGGTTGCCCACAGAAGCCGAATGGGAGTATGCAGCAAGGGCGGGCAGTACGTCCTCCTACTATTTTGGTGATGATCTGGTTGAATTAAATTTATATGCATGGTATAAGGATAATAGTGAAGGTAAATATCAGAAGGTAGGCACAAAGCAACCTAATAAGTTTGGCCTATACGATATGCATGGAAATGTTGCGGAATGGACCATGGATCAATATGTTTCGAATACTTATGCCAGTAGATTGGGAAAAACTACCAACAATCCTTTCATTAAACCAACGAAACTATATCCGAGAACAGTTCGCGGAGGATCCTGGATAGATCATGCAACAGCACTAAGATCATCTGCCCGGCAAGGATCCTCAGCAGAATGGAAAAGAATTGACCCCCAGATTCCTAAAAGCCGCTGGTGGTTTACTAATGCGCCGAATGTTGGTTTTAGAATTATCCGACCTAAAAAAATTCCACCAAAAGAAGAAATTGAAGCCTATTGGCTTACTGCAATAGATGATTATTAAAATCCTTAAAAATGAAAAATAAAAAGCACACTCTTACCCGAAGAAATTTTTGTAAAAATACTGCTATCGCCACAGGTGGAATCTTAACTGTTCCTTTGGACGTAGCGGCTTCAGCACATGTTCTTGGCGATGATTCCATAAAAATTGCACTGATAGGATGTGGTGGCAGGGGCACTGGTGCTGCAGTACAGGCACTTAGCACTAAAGAAAATGTAAAATTAGTAGCTATGGCCGACGCATTTCAGGATCGTCTGGATAGCTGTTATGAAATCTTATCCAAGAAATTTATTGATACAGACAAAATTGAAATTAAAGAAGAAGATAAGCACCTGGGCTTTGATGCCTATAAAGCAGCTATTGATAAAGCAGATGTAGTAATATTAACCACTACACCCGGTTTCAGGCCTCTCCACTTTGAGTATGCAATTAGCAAAAACAAGCATGTTTTTATGGAGAAGCCTGTAGCTACAGATGCTCAGGGAATACGAAGCGTGCTAGAAACTGCCAAAATTGCCAAAACGAAAAAATTGAATGTTGTTGTTGGACTGCAACGGCATTATCAAAAGAATTATTTGGCATGCCTTGAGGAGATAAGAGCTGGTAAAATAGGCCAGATTATTTCCGGACAGGTTTATTGGAATAGTGCTGGGGTATGGGTAAAAGAGCGCCAGGAAAATCAAACAGAAATGGAATATCAAATGCGGAATTGGTACTATTTTAACTGGTTGTGCGGGGATCATATTGTAGAACAACATATTCACAATATAGATGTAGCTAATTGGTTTATTGGTGAGTTCCCGGTGCATGCGCAGGGTATGGGAGGCAGAGAAGTAAGAAAAGGAAAAGAGTACGGCGAAATATTTGACCACCATTTTGTTGAATTCACATATCCCTCCGGTGCTGTAATTTCCAGTCAGTGCAGACATCAAAAAGGTTGTTTAGACAATGTATCGGAAAGTTTAATGGGTACCCATGGTAAAATCTATTTGGATTCTCAGAATAAAGGAATAATTACCGGTTATGACGGCAGCACAATCTATGAACATCAGGGAGCTAATGATCCTAATCCCTATCAGACAGAACATGATGTTCTTTTTGCTTCTATTAAAAACGGAGGGGTAATAAGCGATGCGGAGCACGCGGCAAAGACAACAATGACAGCTATTCTTGGAAGGATGGCTACATATTCAGGGCAGTTAATCACCTTTGAAGATGCTTTAAACAAAGGGAGGAGTCTAATGCCAGATGAATATAGTTGGGATGCAATACCTCCTGTAACCCCTGATGCTAATGGATTTTATCCAATCCCTGTACCCGGAGTGACCAAAGTACTGGAGGATCCAATTTCTGTACCCGGAGAGACAAAAGTACAAGAGGAATAGAAAATAAATTAAACCCGGTCTATAGTAAAAACAGAATGCTCCTGTATTTCTTGCAGCAATTTCTCTTTCCATGATAGGATTTTTGAATCATCCAATTTAAAAATTGATTTAAATTCATCCAGAATTGGATCTAATAGAAAAGGTATGCTTTCAATATCGAAATATAAACGTCCTGTTCTTCGAATAAAAAAGTCCATAGGGGTAGCTATCATTTCATAATTAATTCCATAATGCAGTTCGGCTTTGGCCATTCTTATGTAAGGATCCTTATCTTTTTGAATGGAATAATCTTCTAAAATAGTGTCAGTCTGCTTCCCATAGGTTGTTACAAGATACCAGGCATCATATTCTGTAAAACCATCTTTTTGGATTAGTTCAAATATTTCTGAGATATATTTTTTAACGTGTTTGAATTTTTTGAAATCATTTCCACATAAAGGAATATGATCCGTTGTGCATTCATCAAGGTCAATTCCTTCTTCTTCATCCATTTTTTTTGATAACCGGTTGACGACTCTTTCAGCCATCTTTCGATACCCGGTTAATTTACCTCCTGCTATGCTGATAAGGCCACTGTCTGAAACAAATATTTCATCCTTACGAGATAATTCGGAAGTAGATTTTCCCTCTTCGTGGATTAAAGGGCGTAAACCCGCCCATGAGGAAATAATATCATCCATTTCCAAATTAATTTTAGGAAACATGTTATTGACTGCTGAAATTAAATACAATGCGTCTGCTAAATCGAGTTGTATATCATCTTTATCCTGATCATAGTTAGTATCCGTTGTTCCTACATAGGTAATTTTACCTCTGGGGATAGCAAAAATCATTCGCCCATCAGGAACGTCGAAATAAACGGATTGCTTTACAGGTAATTTTTCATGTGGAAATACTAAATGAACCCCTTTCGTAAGATGAAGTCTTTTGCCCTTTTTTGAGTTATTAATACTTCTTAATTCATCTACCCATGGTCCGGCCGCACTAATAATGTATTTTGATTTAAGCGTGAATTCATTACCCGTCAAACCATCCCTAAAATGAAGCCCGGAAATAATATCCTCTTCGTAATCAAAAGATGTGACCTCTGCATAATTTAATGCAACAGCACCAAAAGTAAGACTCGTCTTAATGTTTTCAATGGTGAGCCTGGCATCATCTGTTCGATATTCTGCATAATACCCTGCCCCTTTTAATTTCTTTTTTGGCAATAGGGGCTCCAATTCCAATGCTTCTTTCTTTTCAAGCATTTTGCGTTTGTCATCGCCAGCTACCTGCGCTAAAATATCATATACCTTCAACCCAATAGAAGTAAGCCATTTTCCGTATGACCCGCCATCAATCAACGGAAGTAGCATTTTTTCAGGAAGCACCAGATGCGGTGCGAGTTTATGAACAATAGCCCTTTCAGATCCTACTTCTTTTACTAACCAAAAATCAAATTGCTTAAGATACCGGAGACCGCCATGAATTAACTTTGTAGATTTACTGCTGGAACCTGAGGCAAAATCCCCTTTTTCCAGTAATGCCACTTTTAATCCTCTGGAAGCCGCGTCCAGGGCAATACCACCTCCGGTTATTCCTCCTCCAATTATTACAAGGTCAAATTTGGTTCTGGCCAGGTTTTGAATGATTTTATTCCTGTCGAGGTTTGAAAATCGTATATTCTCTCTCATGCTATTTGCTCTTCAATAATTCCTTAACCCTATTACAAATGTAACGGTTTATATCTCCTATACAGTTGCTCCAGTTTTATCCAATTGTTATTATTGAGTATAACTTCTCCTTAAGTATCGGGTAAAAAAAATAATTATAGCGCGTTTTAAGATGAGGCAGTAAATTCATATTCTCTTTCTACAAGACAGACTCTTATTTTGTACCATTTATACCATTCTTTTTTCCCCATTTCCTGTGCAGCCAAATGTTTGAGGTTGGATTTCCAATTTGAAATAGATTCCAGGTTTTCCCAATAACTTATTGATATTCCAATTTTGTCTTTAGCACTCTCAAATCCCAGATAGCCCGGTTGATTTTTAGCCAATTCTTCCATTTGCTTGGACATTCGGAGATAACCTTTATCCCCGGAAGTTCGAGTGCTGGTAAATATTACGGCATAGTAGGGTTTTGTCATGGTTGTTTATAAAATGAAAGCGCGTTCTACGAAATAATTTACAATCGCTTCTTTCATTAAGACAGATTGTTCTCCTGCTTTTAAAGGAGGAAGTGTTTCCTTTACAATATAATGGGGCCAACCTTCATCGTCAAAAAACTCAAACTCGTAATATCCGTAAGGCTCCAATAATTTGCAAATAGCTATATGCATCAGATTAACTTTCTCTTCTTTTTTATAGCTTCTGTGATATTGGCCTAGTTCCTGGATGCCAATAAGGTAAATGATTCCATCTATGTCCATTGGATCTCCATCGGAAAACTTGGCGGACAATTTTACAATAAGCTCTTCCCACCTATCTTTTAATTGACTGTCTCTACTCACTTTTTTGATCGAAAAAGATTAAAAATTATAATAAACCCTAAACCCTTATTGGGGTAAAAATCAAAGGTACAAATCAAAATTCTATATTTGTACAAACAAATTTCTGTGAATATTCTTGATATTATTTTGGGGTTATTTCTGGTATATGGCCTTTATAAAGGACTAAAAAATGGACTCTTTGTTGAAATCGCCTCACTTGCCGCTATCATTATTGGGCTTTATGGTGCAATTAAATTTTCTTACTTAACCGGTAGCTACCTATCTCAAAACATGGATTGGGATGAAAATTACATGAAATTAGCGGCATTCATTATTACTTTTCTGGCCATAGTGATTCTGGTAAATATGGCTGGTAAGATTCTCACCAAAATTGCAGATTTTGCTATGCTCGGATTACTAAATAAAATTGCCGGCGGTGTGTTTGGGATATTAAAGACAGCAGTTATCCTTGGTACACTGTTGTATTTTATTGAAAGTGCAAGTTCATCATTTAATCTAATTGAAAATAATACCGTGAAAGAATCTGTTCTTTATACTCCTGTAAGAGATATTGGCGCCCTGGTTTTTGGTAACATAATAGAGGTATTTCAGGACGGATAATTGATAAAAAGTGCAGTTCATCGAAAAAAAAGTGTTTTTCATGTGCTCTTTTCATAATTTCTTTAATATTACAAAGATGATCCTTTCAATAAGGGTCCTAGAGAACACCCCACTCTTTCTTTACCCTACTTACAGATAGAACACTATATGAAAATGAGATTGCCTATAGCATTCTCGGTTTTATTTGTATTGTTGGCTGGATCTTGTAGCACAGAGTCCATAGAAAATACAAATATTCCGAGTTCTGAAAATGCCGTTTTGGTAGAACAGGCCCTTTTGGATATTGTTAATGACCATAGAATTAGCCTTGGCTATACATCATTGCTCTTTAGTAAAGTAGCTTACGAGTATGCCAATACGCATACAGATTATATGATTGCCAAAGGCAGTTTAAGTCATGATAACTTTAGCTCAAGAGCCTCCAAAATTTCTAGCGAAGTCAATGCAGAATACGTGGCTGAAAATGTTGCTAAAGATTACCCAGATGCCGCTACAGCCCTGGAAAATTGGCTCCAGAGCCCTAATCATCGCAAAACTATTGAAGGCGAATTTACACATACGGCCGTAAGCGTAAAAAAAGACGCCAGCGGAAAACTCTATTTTACGCAGTTGTTCTACCGCTAATCTAATCCGGAAAAATTTCTTTTATTACATTTGATAGGTAGTATTACTTTTAATACCATCAAAAAAACTCATTAATAATTTGAAAACAATGTCCATTAAACCTCCTTTTAATCTTAACAAGTGGATTGAAGAAAACAGAGCCTTATTAAAACCCCCTGTTGGAAATAAGAATTTATACAAAGATGCAGGAGACTATATAGTAATGATCGTTGCCGGGCCTAATGCACGAAAAGATTATCACTACAATGAAACTGAGGAACTTTTTTTTCAGTTGGAGGGCAATATTGAAGTCCATATACAGGAAGACAGACAAAAAAAAACAATGAAACTGGGGCCTGGCGATATGTACTTACATCCTGCAAAAGTCCCGCACTCTCCTGTTAGGCACGAGGGCTCCATTGGTTTGGTAATAGAGCTCAAGCGCGATCATTTGCAAATTAAGGACGGCCTTCTTTGGTTTTGCGATAATTGCAACCACAAACTTTACGAAACATATTTTACTTTACATGACATTGAAAAAGACTTTTTATCACATTTTACACATTTCTATGGTTCTGAAGAGTTAAGGACTTGCGATAATTGTGGAACCGTTATGCCGGTTGATGATAGGTTTACAGCAAAGGAAGAAAGATAATAAATGAAACTTACAATTACCATTTTAATTGCGTTTGTGGCAGGACTACATCTGTATTTTCTTTGGTTCGAGATGTTTGCCTGGACAACCAGGGGTAAAAAAATCTTTAAAAAATTTCCTAAAGACATGTTTGAACCAACAAAATCTCTTGCTGCAAACCAGGGGCTCTACAACGGATTTTTGGCTGC
>JABDPH010000337.1 GCA_013042925.1 Eudoraea sp. | reverse complement strand
AGTCTAATTTTTCGGTAAGCTTGGTTAGTTGATTCTGATGATCTTGCATAAGCAGTTTACTAGAAACTAGAAGTGGTTCCTGTTGAGTTTAGTTCCTAAAGATAATGCAATTAAGATAATAGCTTGTCTATATAGATACCCTAATAGATAGGAAAGCAAGTATCTATCAGCTTGGGGGAATAATTTTATTTGGATCTAAGGCAGACATAAACCTTGTCAGCAAGATCTGTAATTTAGGGTTGATGATATTCTTACAGAAGGGCTTATCCGGATTGTTGAAATAATAGTTAAGGTATTCCTGCGCATTCAATTTAAATGATTCAAATAGCATGACTTTTGTAATTACCGGGGAATCAAAATCTTCCTGGAGGAGTTTAATACTATTTTCTGCTTCTTGTTTTTGGGTTTCGGAATACACATAAATAGCCGACCTATATTTTTGTCGCATGCTATGTGCTGAAGTACAACTATGGGTATGCAGATGGATTTCAATGAGTGTGTGGAGGTTAATTATCGCAGAGTCATAAGTTACAATGATCGCCTCCGAGGGAGCAGGTTCACTCAGCGCTGTTATCCACCCTTGTTCTACTATGGTCACTCCCAGAAGGCTTTGAAAGATGGCTTCGGTACACCAGTGACAACTACCCCCCAACCCTATTTTATAATTCTGTTCGGATACTGCCATAGAGCAGGTTAAATTTTTATTCTTAGACCAGTACTTATATATCCCCCGTTGCTATCGTCTATTAAAAAAATATCATCCTTTTTTGAGTCTCTTAACTGAACATCTCTACTTAGGATATAGGACGTGCGCAAGTAAAACTCAAAGTAATCTTTAAAATGACATTCATATTGAAATCCTGCAAGAATTAAAGACATATTTATGCTTTGGGCGATGTCCTGATCTACAGGAGTACCCCCATTTATATTAGCCGTAAAGCCATCTAATTGCGCATAGAGCTTTAACCTGTTCTTTTCAGAAAAGTGATATTGCAGGTTCGTTTTTGGAATTCCAAGATCATAGGACCATCTGGGATGAAACTTCCGATAATAACTAAGAAAAGGTAGCGGGACAGGAAAACCTCTATTTCCTGAATACGAAATGCCCACAATAAGTCGGTATGGGTTGGTTTTACTTTCATCTTTCATGTCTTTAATGAACACCAAATCCCCTGAAAACACAATATCTTCTGCAGAGCTATCAAATAATTTAAGATTAGAGCTTATCCCCGGACTAAACCTAGCTCCAAGCATCCAGTCGTTCTTTAACTTAACAACATAGGCGATATTCAAATCTATTATTTGGAACTCAGTAATTACTTCCGAATCAAAGGAAAGTTCCTCCTGGTTGTACACAAAATTTATATTGCTGTAATCTAAGCCCAGGAAGAGGTACCCTTTTTCATTTTTAAGTTTGAGGGGATAATTAAAATTGCCTCGTATTCTGCTGAATTCAAAATTGGAAGCCCCAGAAGGAAGTATGGTAAAATCAACACGGGCCAGATCTACTAATTGCGCTGAAAGCACTGGTGAAAAAAGAAAATAAAGCGCAGCACTAAGGCCTAAAATCTTCCATTTCATAGGGTAATTATAAAAGCCAATTGGTTCAAACGCATTATTTGGAGAATACAGATAAACGAAAATACAATTTAATAAATTAGGATCGCACCAACGCATATGCCTGAAATATTGCTGATTAGCTCAAATTTTAAATGAATTTCATGGGATTGGATAAATAAATTACTTCATCCGGACAGTTTTAATATGGATTCATCCCTTATGGAAGCTACGCCTAGTTACTATAGTGTATTATTACAGACTTTCTTTTAATGGATAAAGGAGAGTCTAACCAAAAACCAACGATTATGAAACAAATGTTAACTGCGCTGGCAATTCTATTTTTAGTATTACCAATTAGCGCCCAAATGAACCCTAATTCGGAATATTACCGAACAATGCGATGGCAAGCAAAAGACGGTGAAGCAGCTAATTTTATAGAGAATGCGGGTAAAAAAACAAAAATGTTTAATAACACTCCAGAGCATGCCATGGTTACGTATCAGATCACTACCGGCCCTGATCAGGGTAAATTTGAAAGGGTATTAGTGGCAAAATCATTAGATTATCTGTACAATCATAACAGCCAACAGGAATTGGATTATTGGTCTAAGAATGTGTCTAAGTACGCCAATAGTCCGGAAGGCGCTAAAATATGGTGGCGCATAAAAGGATGGAGTGTAAACTGGGAGGAATCGGCAGCACCAAGTAAATATATGAACGTTCACATTCTTACGTTACGATCAGATAATAACGGCAACTTTAGACGCTACATGAACCGCTACATGGGAATTCTAAAAGAGAATTCAACTGTAAAACGCGCGGTTTTCAAGATTAGCTCTGGGAGTCATCCGCTAGAATTTCGAATAATCACATTTTTTGATGATCCTATGAAAGCTAGGGGAGAATGGAAATCTGAGGACTTCAATTTGGAAGACGCCTATAATAGCAAATATGGCTTTAATGCCTTTAGAACAGATGTGGAGCTATATAATGCTTCTATTGAAATTTATGGACAGATGATTGAATCGCATAAACTAATTCCTGAAATGTCCTTTATGGGGAATTAAGAAAAAAAAATCCAGCTTTATAAAAGCTGGATTTTTTTATTGAATACTATTTTAAACACAGAATACGCATCACATGTTATTGTTCAATTAGCTATTGAAGGCTAATAATTGGACGCGAGTGTGTTGTCAAAATTTTCGAGCGAGGAAGCTAAAACTACCTCTACTTCTTTGGCTATTTCAGCGGAATACTCATGATAAATAACAAGTACAACAGTAATAACCGCTATTACGGTGAGCCCTACTATGACGCGTGCTGTTAAAAGTCGTTCTGAATTATTCATCGGTGTTCTTTTTAATAGGTTGGTGCTTAAATATACCAATAAATTATTTCTTTAACAAATCCTTAACAAAAATCACAGGGACCTGGAATAGGATCAATTTCTTTCAATCGCGTTTTGACCTATTTTTTATTCAGGACATGCATTGGTTAAATCCGTAAATTTAGGAGATATAATACGTACGTATGAAAAGTTGGGGAGTACTCCTTATTTTATTGCTGCATGGAATGTACCAGCCGGTTGCATGGTCACAAGTAGCTGTTCAGGAAGATGCTTCGGGGCTACCGCTGAATTTTTTTAAGGACCAGGATCCTTTAATGATTCAATTAAAATACTCTATAAAGGAGGTAAAGAGTCAGACCAATGACAGCACCTATCTTGCTTCCAAATTATGGTACAAGGATAACACAGAAACATGGGATTCTGTTCGCATAAAATTGAGGGCAAGGGGGAATTACAGACGAGCAAACTGCTACTTCGCCCCATTAAAACTAAAATTAAAAAAGGCGGATGCCAGGGGAACTATATTTGAAGGGAATACTAAATTTAAACTGGTGCTCCCTTGCCTCATGGAAAAGAACAATGACGACTTTGTTTTAAAAGAATATTTAGCATACAAGTTGTACGAAATTATTGCCTCTTATCATTTCAAAACCAGACTTACCAGGATAGATCTAATAGAGGAACGCAGGAAAAGAACGAATACCCACCAAATAAT
>JABDPH010000334.1 GCA_013042925.1 Eudoraea sp. | reverse complement strand
CCATATACATCCCGCCATTGCCAAAGGCGGCTGTTGCCTCCTGAACCGCACTTTCAAAAGCCGCTTCAATATTCTCTTCTTTCCAGACTGCTCTCATCCCTTTTCCCCCACCACCGGCCGTAGCCTTTAGCATTACGGGGTACCCCATTTTCTTTGCTTCTTTTTTTGCATGGCCAACATCTTTCAACAAACCTTCTGAACCTGGAATGGTAGGCACACCTGCCTTTTTCATGGTCGCTTTGGCGGTAGCCTTGTCTCCCATTTTATCTATATGCTCTCCGGAAGCACCAATAAATTTAATTTTGTGTTCCGCACAAATTTTGGAAAATTTTGAATTTTCAGATAAAAATCCATAGCCGGGATGTATAGCATCCGCATTAGTAATTTCTGCTGCAGCAATAATATTGGGTATTTTAAGATAGGATTCGTGGCTGGGTGCCGGGCCAATGCAAACCGCCTCATCGGCGAATCGCACATGCAGGCTCTCTTCATCTGCTTTTGAGTAAACGGCCACCGTTTTTATACCCATCTCCTTACAGGTCCTTATAATGCGCAAGGCTATTTCTCCTCGGTTCGCAATTAGTATTTTTTTAAACATAGCTTTTACTAAAAGATTCTTAAGACACCTAAATCAAACACTTAAATGTGTTTTGATAACAAGTTCTTCGTAAATAATTTTTAAGAGGGATCTACCAGGAATAAAGGCTGGTCAAACTCCACCGGAGAAGAATCCTCAACTAACACTTTTATTATTTTACCTGAAACTTCAGATTCTATATCATTGAATAATTTCATTGCCTCAATTACACACAATACATCACCCTGTGATATATTGGCGCCAACCTCAACAAATGGCGGTTTGTCTGGAGATGGTTTTCTATAAAAAGTACCAATAATAGGCGATTTAATTGTAATGTATTTGGAGTCTTCATCTGCGCCCGAAGTATCTGCGCTTGCTTCAGCGGCAGTTTCTGCACCAGACACTGGTGCAGGAGCCAAAGATGGAGCTGCTGGGGCAGCACTAACCGGTATTTGCTGCACATAAGTAGTGGATTCCGGTTGTGTGTTAAATGCTCCGGTCCTAATGGTTATTTTAATTTCATCGGTTTCAAGTTTCACTTCACTAGCGCCCGATTTGGCTACAAATTTTATTAAACTTTGAATTTCTTTTATATCCATGGAATTCTATTTTATTCGTTATTGCTATTATATGCCCATTTTAAATATATGGATCCCCAGGTAAATCCTCCTCCAAAAGCTGCAAATACCAGGTTATCTCCCTTTTTCAGTTTCGATTCGTAATCAGACAGTAATAATGGTAGTGTTGCTGAGGTTGTATTCCCATATCTTTCAATATTCATCATCACCTTAGACTCTTCCAATTCCATCCTATTTGCTGTCGCATCAATAATTCTTTTATTTGCCTGATGTGGTATTAACCAATCTACATCATCATGTGTAAGATTGTTACGTTCCATTATTTTCGCAGCCACATCTGCCATGTTTGAAACAGCAAATTTAAAAACCGATTTTCCATCCTGATAAACATAATGTAATTTGTTTTTGACAGTTTCTTCGGTTGAAGGCATTAGAGAACCCCCTGCTTCAATCCTCAAAAATTCTCTTCCTGAACCATCAGATCTCAAATATTCATCCTGTAAGCCCAATCCTTCATTATTTGGCTCAAAGAGAACCGCTCCGGCTCCATCACCAAAAATTATACAGGTGGTTCTATCTGTATAATCAAGGATAGATGACATTTTATCAGCACCTATCAGAAGGACCTTTTTATACTTCCCGGATTCAATATAGCGCGCTGCAGTTGACATTCCATATAAAAAGTTAGAACAAGCAGCCTGCATATCAAATGAAAATGCGTTTATAGCCCCAATCTTTGTAGCTACATAAGCCGCTGTTGATGCAACCGGTAAATCAGGTGTTGCTGTTCCAACAATTACCAGATCAATTTCTGCCGGGTCTATATTAGACTTGCTTATTAAATTTTCTGCCGCCTTAATAGCCAGGTAAGAAGTGCCCTTATCTTTATCTTTTAGAATTCTTCTTTCTTTGATTCCTGTTCGGGTGGTTATCCACTCATCTGTAGTATCCACCATAGTTTCCAAAATTTTATTGGTTAACTTGAAGTCCGGTAAGTATGCCCCGACAGCTGTAATCGCTGCTGTTATTCTGCCCATAGTAAATGTGGTTATTATCAAGAAACCTTAAAAAATGGTCGAAAATCCGTGAAAAATAGTCAATTTTTAGGACTTTTTAACCAAAAAGCTGATATTTAAAGATTTTGGTCTACGCCATAAAAAAACTCCCATTAATTTATAAGTGGGAGTTTAAAATTATAGCCAGATACGCTATACTGTTTCTTCTTCTGTCTTATCAATTAGAACCTGCCCGCGGTAATACAATTTACCTTCGTGCCAATGGGCTCTGTGATAAAGGTGCAATTCTCCTGTTGTTGGATCCTTTGCAAGAGTAGGGGCAACTGCTTTATAATGAGTTCTTCTCTTATCTCTTCTTGTTCTGGATATTTTCCTTTTAGGATGTGCCATTTTATAATCTATTTATCCGTTAGTAATTTTTTTAATGCCTCCCACCTGGGATCTATTTTATTCTTGTCTTTCTTATTCTCTTTTGGTTGCAATTCTTCAAGCCTTTTAAGTGCTTCTGAATTTAATGTCCCGTCTAAAACCCCGGGGTGTATGCGCTTGGAAGGCACTGACAATACTATCATTTCATAAATGTATTGTGCAATATTAACCTGATGTTCTCCATGTGGAATAATGAGTATTTCATCATCCTCGTCATTAAAGGCTTCACCGAACTTCACTAAAAGTTTCAAAGAAGCTTCTATTTTCTGGTCAAAAGGTTCATTAGTAAGATCACAATGGAGATTTACTATACCTTTCGATTTCAATTCAAGCTCGAGAACCGTAGACAATTTGTCCAATGCAATATGCAGGCTAATAGCCGCATCATTAAATTCAAGGTAATCAAAAGATTCAAAGAACGTATTATCTATATGATATTCAAACTTGTGTTTCCCTTGTTTTAATCCTGCAAAAGGAATAATGTATTCCTTATTCTTCATGGCGCTATACACTAGTTTAAGGCGTGCAAAGATACCTTTTTTTTCTAAAAACCCAATTAAAAAGAAAATATATTTCCCAAGGAATATGCCGAAAACAAATGGGTTATATTCAAATTATCAACGTTTCATTTTCTGTTTTTGCAAAGGGTTTTTCATTAGCTTTTGAAACTCTTTCCTTTTCCTGAAGATACTTATTGCCATAAATATCGCTTCTTTAAAAGAAGCCGGATCAGCCTTTCCTTTGCCTGCTATTTCATAAGCTGTGCCGTGATCCGGGGATGTTCGCACTTTAGACAAACCAGCAGTAAAATTCACTCCCTTGCCGAAGGAGAGCGTTTTAAAGGGAATTAAACCCTGATCATGATAGGCAGCAAGAATTGCATCAAAGCTCTTATATGCTTCAGATCCAAAAAAACTGTCAGCCGCATATGGCCC
Source organism: Eudoraea sp. (assembly GCA_013042925.1). GTDB lineage: Bacteria > Bacteroidota > Bacteroidia > Flavobacteriales > Flavobacteriaceae > Eudoraea. The sequence continues at coordinate 5,126 of JABDPH010000334.1, read as the reverse complement.
ATATACCAAATGTCCGTTATCTGATAATTCACGAATAACCGGTTTTAGTACTTCATCATCCTCTTTGCCAATGACCCCATTGTCTCCACTATGAGGATTAATCCCTAAAAGAGCAATTTTTGGTTTTCGAATACCAAAATCCATTTTTAAGGCATTCTCCATTACCCGGATTTTATTGCGTATAAGTTCAGGTGTAATGGCTTTCGGTACATCCTTCACAGCGAGGTGATCTGTAAGTAAACCAATTCTAAGATTCTCAGTAACCATAAACATTAAACTTTCCCCTTCCAATTCACTCGCCAGATAATCTGTATGTCCGGGAAAGTTAAAATCTTTAGTTTGTATGTTTTTTTTATTTATAGGAGCCGTTACCAATAAATCTATCTCATTATTTTTTAAAGCTTTTACAGCGGTCCGAAGCGATTTTAAAGCATATTTTCCACTTTCTTCAGTAGCTTGTCCATAGTTAATAGTTGGGGTTTCGGCCCAGACATTTACTACATTAACTTTACCTGCTATAGCTTTTTGCGCGTCTTTAATACCATTGTAGTTGATATTAATTTTCAGATCGTTCTTTAATTTCGAAATAGTCTTGTTTGACGCAAAAATAATTGGGGTGCATAAATCTGTCATTCTGGAATCCTCAAATGTTCTCAGGACTACTTCGCCTCCTATCCCATTTAAATCACCTATGGAAATCCCAACCCTTATTTTTGCAAATTCCTCCATGATATCAAACTCTTTATTTCTACTTTTACAGAGCAAAACTACTTATTTTAAACGATACATGTTTACAGGAATAATTGAAACTTTAGGCAAAATTCACAGATTGCGAAAAGAAGGAGGGAATCTTCACATAACTGTCAGTTCTCTTATAACGGACGAATTAAAAATAGATCAAAGTGTATCGCACAATGGGGTATGCCTGACCGTCGTAGAAAAAGACACCTCTAATTATACAGTTACTGCTATTGATGAAACATTACAAAAAACAAACCTTTCAGAATTAAAGGAAGGACAGCTAATAAACCTGGAAAGAGCCATGGTTATGGGTTCCAGATTAGACGGGCACCTGGTTCAGGGCCATGTAGACCAAACAGCTGTTTGCAGCAAAATAATCAGGAATGATGGTAGTTGGCTGTTTACTTTTGAATACGATCCGAAACTTAATAATATTACGATTGAAAAAGGATCAATTACTGTAGACGGGGTTAGCTTAACGGTCGTTAATTCTGAAAAAAATGCTTTTAGTGTGGCAATTATCCCATATACCTATGAGCATACACGCTTTAAAGAATATGAAATTGGTAGTGTGGTGAATCTGGAATTTGATGTAATTGGCAAATACGTTGCCCGGTATCTGGAATTACAAGCCTGATTGAAAAATATTTTTTAAGCTATACATCACATTAAAGTTCTTGCCCCAGATGTTAAACCTTAATGAATATTTTGCGTCTGTACATTACATAAGCCAGTAACAAATAGAAGGAAACTACAGTTAATCCATACAGGAGTGAAGATAACTCAACCGGCATAATATCGTGAATGTAAATATTCTGAAACAGCCACTGATGAAGTGTTGTTTGCTCATCAATTTTTATTGAATAGAATATTTTGGTAACAAAGCTTGATAAAAAATAAACCGTGATTGCATTAGAACCGGCATATCGGAAAATACTGCCAAATTTTAGTCCCTTAATATCTGTCAGATAATAAATTAAAGCCAGGAATATATTAGCCCACCCCGCTGTTACTATCACAAAACTGCTACTCCAAATAGCCTTATTAATAGGAAACACAAGGTCCCACAGATGACCTATAACAACTAAAACTGCCCCAATTCCAAATAGCAGCAATTCCTTTTTGGTTCTTTTTGACAAAAGAATTAAACCGGTAAATATGCCCATCAAAGAAGTAGCTATCGCTGGCAGCGTGCTAAATAATCCTTCGGGATCATAATCCTCTTTGTACATATGGGTGCCAATTATATTCAGGTCTATATAGTTAGCCCAGTTATTGGGTGCTCTGTCAAATGTTGGCTCCATCCCATTAATAGGAATAAATCCCATCCATATCCAATATCCAAGAACTATAGTTATGCAAATACCAAGAAGTACTTTCCAGTTAAAATTTATAAATAAAATTGCGGCAAAAAAGAAAACGACCCCTATACGCTGCAAGACCCCGGGAAACCGGATACTTTCGAAATCCTTAATAAAAGGAAAATGAATTGTAAATGCTCCCAGGAAAAGTCCTAAACCGATTAATTTCAAGGTCCTAACCGTAATTTTTTTATACGTAGCCGAACTTGTGGTTTTATTCTTATATGCAAATGCTATGGAAGTTCCTACTATAAAAAGAAAGAATGGAAAAACCAGATCCGTAGGGGTGTAACCATGCCATTCGGCATGTAAAAAAGGTGCATAAACATTAGACCAGGTTCCCGGTGTGTTTACCAAAATCATAAGGACTATGGTAAGACCCCGAAAAATATCGACGGAGATAATTCGTTCTTTCACAATTCTATAAAATATTTTCTTTCATACGGTTCCAGATGCGAGCTAATAAAATTCCGGAAACAATAGCCAGTACCGTTAATATGGAGGCCAGTTTAATTTCCCCATAAATCCAATAACCCGTGGCAAACATGCAGGTATAAATAAGAACACAACCCAAAACCATTGCCGAAATGCCCTGGGGAACACTCCACTTTTCTTCAGGATCTGCAATTACTACCCCATCCGAGTTTGCCTCATTAATTACTTTCTTCCAGCCGGGGCCTCCGGGTTGAATTTTTTTATAGAAATCTCTCAGCACTGATTTAGATTCGGGCTGAGTCATAAAAGTAGCAGCCAACCATATGAATGTGGTCACTAAAACAACAAAAATATACTCAGACCAATCGGGGAACACCCCTGTATCTGCAGCAAATAAAAATGGTCCTACTGCTGTTAGTTTAAGAACAATGGATATTATACCGGAAGCAAACATTGCGGTAATCTCACTCCAGGCATTTATCCGCCACCAGAACCACCTCAAAATAAAAATCAAACCGGTACCTGCGCCAAAAACCAACAATACTTCAAATAATTGAAGTGCGTTTTGTAATAACAAGGCAAGAAGAGCGCTAAATACCATTAGGACCACTGTGGACAATCTACCCACCGCAACCAATCTTTTTTCTGAAGCATCGGGGTTTATCTGTTGTTTATAAAAATCATAGACAATATAAGAAGAGCCCCAGTTTAACTGGGTCGAAATTGTACTCATATAGGCAGCAACTAAAGAAGCAAGTACCAAGCCAAGAAGTCCACTGGGTAACTTGGTAAGCATGGCGGAATATGCTAAATCATGTCCTAATTTATCTTCTGTCATGTTTGGGAATGCCTCGTGAATACTGGCAATATCCGGATAAACCACTAATGAAGCTAAAGCAACAAGGATCCAGGGCCAGGGCCGCAAAGCGTAATGCATAATGTTGAAGAAAAATGTTGCGCCAATGGCATGATTTTCATTTTTAGCAGCCAGCATTCTTTGCGCAATATATCCACCACCACCTGGTTCCGCACCCGGGTACCATGAACTCCACCATTGTACTGCAAGGGGTATAATAAAAAGAGTTATTAGTGCCTGCCTGTTGCTAAAGTCCGGTAGTATATTCAACTTATCCCGGACATTTTCATTTGCCATAATTGCTTCAATACCTCCTACTTCAGGCAGATTTACCAAATAATATGCGGCGCCGATTGCGCCTCCCATTGCAACAAAAAACAGCAAAAAATCTGTGTATACAACACCTTTAAATCCACCTAATGCACTAAAAGTCACCGTAATTAATCCGGCGCTTATTACGGTCTGCCAAGGTTCCAATCCAAGCATTATTCCACCAATCTTAATTGCTGCCAGAGTAACCGCAGACATTGTGATTACGTTAAAAATAACCCCAAGGTAAACAGCGCGAAACTTTCTTAAAAATCTTGCCGGAGCACCACCATAACGGATCTCATAAAACTCGAGATCTGTATTTACATTAGATTTTCTCCAAAGCTTGGCATAAACAAAAACCGTTAGCAGGCCGGTTATTAGAAAGGCCCACCAGACCCAATTCCCTGAAACGCCATTCGTCCTTACAATATCTGTAACCAGGTTTGGTGTATCTGTCGAAAATGTGGTTGCCACCATGGAAAGACCCAAAAGCCACCAGGGCATCGTTCGGCCGGATAAGAAAAATTCTGATGTATTCTTCCCGGATTTCTTTGAAACAAGAATCCCGATACTAAGAACAATTGAGAAAAATACAATTATAAACGAATAGTCTAGCGTACTTAGTTCCATAGTTTGGTTTTGGTCGTGGCATAAAGATATTATTTTTTAGGATACTTTTGTTTTTTGTTCCGCAGACCAACTAAATACTAAACAAACTGTTTTGGAAATCACGACTACTTCCTGGATTTTGGCTTTTACTGCTTCTGTAATCCTCGGGATTTCTAAGGCAGGACTTAAAGGTATTGCCATTATTATTGTCACCCTCATGGCACTGGCCTTCGGAGCCAAAGAATCTACCGGTCTTATTGTCCCTTTACTTTTGGTAGGTGATGTCTTTGCAGTGATTTATTACAACAGGCACGCACAATGGAATTATATTTTACGCTTCCTGCCATGGATGGTTTTTGGTCTATTGATAGGCGTCCTGATTGGAAAAGACCTTCCGGAAAAAATATTTAAAATTGGAATGTCTGCTATTATTCTGGTAAGTGTATTATTAATGTACTGGTGGGATTTGAGAAAATCAAAATCGGTCCCTTCACACTGGGCTTTTGGAGGTTTTATGGGCGTAATGGCGGGTATTACCACAATGATAGGAAATTTAGCCGGTGCTTTTTCAAATATCTATTTTTTGGCGATGCGACTCCCTAAAAATGTATTTATAGGTACCGCGGCGTGGCTGTTCCTGATTGTAAATGCCATTAAACTACCTTTTCACATTTTTGTTTGGAAAACTATAAGTTGGGAAACTTTAATGATAGACCTAAAACTTATCCCTGGTATCATTTTAGGGTTATTTATTGGAGTGCGGTTGGTTAAAATAATCCGTGAAAAATTTTATCGGAAATTGATCCTTATTC
>JABDPH010000333.1 GCA_013042925.1 Eudoraea sp. | reverse complement strand
CCAACACCAGGTACACCAGTTATACCAATTCTAATACTATTAGATTTTTTTGCCAGGCAATTCTCAATTAAAGAATAGGCCTTCTTCAGGTCTTCGTTTTTAGTGCTTTCCACTACAGTTATGGCCCAGGCTAATAAAGCTTTATCTCCATTCAGGACTCCTTTTGTTAGATCCTCAACAGAGAGCTTCTTTTTACGGTACTTTTTTACCTGGAGAATCCCTTTTGTAACCTTATTTTTTTCTTTACTCAATGTTAGTTATTAATAGGCACCCGAACCTTGGTTTTATCCCAATCGAGGCTGAGGTACAATTGCCCGGTATCCTCAAAATCTATAGTAAAACTTTCAACTGTTTCCACCAAACTAATGCTTGGCACTGTAACATTTACTACATCTTCTTCCGGAATTCGTGTAGTTTCTTTACCACCGCTCATTAAGGTAACCCCCCAATCTGGAATATTTTTATTAAAAATTACCTGCCAACTTTCTTCACCCGGGATTGTCCAAAGTGAATAAGTGCCTGCGGGAAGCTCTTTATCGATAATGTAAATTTTAGAATTGGTAGTAAAAGTAGTAGGTTCATTAGCCCCTGTACGCCAAACGGCATCATAAGGAACCAAATCGCCAAAAATTACCCTTCCCTTTTTAAATGGACTGCTGTATTCTACGGTAAGATCCATGCCATTTTTGGTATATACTACAGTCTTTTGAGGGCTATTTTTCTTTGTTTGTTCTTTTAGATAGGGCATTCCCACAAAGAAAAAAAGCAAGGCCAATGCCGCCAATACGATCAATATCCATTTTAAAACTTTCATAACGCAGAAGTGTTGATTAGTTTGTCTAAGTTACTAAATCAAAAGTAAAAACTGCCCGGTTGTAATAGGTTTCTCCAGGATGCAGCAGTGCCGATGGGAATGATTTATAGTTGGGTGCATCCGGATAGTTTTGGGTTTCAAAACAAATAGCTCCAAATTCCAGGGGTGTATAGACAACTACCGCTGGTTGATTGCTCTCAACTTTCATTCGTATTCCCGAAACAGACGAATATAATTCAGCCACTTTTTTTGCATCATGTGACACCACAAAGGGCGTATCTAATCGCACCTTGGCAATCTTTTTTTTGTTTAGGAAGTCGTAATCCGTATCCGAAACGCGAACTAAATTACCTGTAGGCAGTAAATTTGCATGGGTCTCCAATATTTCAGGACATTCCAATTGCAACCCATAGTGATCGATGGAATTAGTATTATCAAGGCGAAAGTATGAATGATTGGTCATATTTAATACAGTAGACTGGTCCGTCACTGCTTCATGAATTATATGCAGTGAATTATCAATGAGTTTATAAGTCACACTGGCATTAAGGTTTCCCGGATAGCCTTCCTCCATATGCGGGCTTTTATAACTCAGTCTAACCATGGGTTGTTCATCGTGCACAACTTTGTCCAAAGTCCAGTATTTTTTGCTGAATCCATTCTTTCCTCCATGTAAATGCACCCCGTCTTTAGAGTATAAATTATATGTAGTGTCATTAATTCTAAAGCCTCCATTTGATATCCTCCCGGCAAATCTGCCAACACAGGCACCCAGAGCTATTTGATCTTCGAGATAGTCTTCTGGATTCTCAAAACCAACTACCAGATTCAGCTCTTTTCCGTTCTTGTCTCTAAACAGGATTTTTTGAACAATAGCTCCATAATCAAGGACGCTCAAGGATATAAAATTGTTTTTAATTGTAACTTGTTGCAAGGTGGACTTTTTAAAAATTTCTTAAAAATACTTGTTTTTTGCAACATGCAGTTTTTTCATTCGTCCTTAAGATAACAACAACTAATACCAAAAATTGGAAACTGGCCAAATGTTTCAGATAGATCTGGTAGAGCGTTGCAAAGCCAACGATCGAAAAGCACAATTAAGGCTTTACCGGCAGTACTGTGAGGGAATGTATTATGTAGCAAAGCGATTTGTGAATGATCCCGATGACGCCGAAGATGTTGTACAGGAGGCCTTTATTAAGGCTTTTCAAAGGATAGATCAGTTCAAAGGTGAAGTAACATTTGGCGCATGGTTAAAGCGAATCGTAATCAACAAGAGTATCGATTTTCTTAAAACTAAAAAGGAACGTTTCCAGGAACTTAATGAGAATAGTATACATATTGTGGAAGATAATGACTGGTCTGTAGAAGATGGAATATCAATTGAAGAGGTGAAAGAGGCGATAAATAAACTATCAGAGAAATACCGACTTGTTGTACAGCTTTACTTAATGGAGGGATATGATCATAAAGAGATCTCGCAAATATTGAAATTAACAGAAACAACATGCAGAACCCGATTGCTGAGAGGTAAAGGACATTTAAAGGCATTACTAAAAGAAAGACGTTATGGCACAGGATCTTAGAGAATTATTCAAAGAGGAAAAGGAGAAAAAGCAGCCGATGAAAAAAGGTCATGAGGAACGCTTTTTAAACCGATTAGATAAGGAGTTGCCTATTCAAAGAAAGTCAACCTTCTATTTTATAAAAATTGCGGCTTCAATTTTAGTGCTTTTCAGCCTTGGAATTTATGCGTATATAAATTTTAACGATGAGGTACCCCAACCTTCGGTTATTGTTGATAAAGGAACAGAAAACAAGGGATCTCAGGAGTATTCCTTGGGGGACCTATCACCTGATTTGAAGAAAATAGAAAACTACTATGTAGCCAATATTAATTTGGAATTATCCCGTTTGGAGGTATCCGATGAAAACAAGGCCCTGGTAGATGATTTTATGTCACGTTTGTCTGAGCTGGATAAGGAATACCAAAGACTGAATATTGAATTAAATGAAATTGGTCCCAATGATCAGACTATTAATGCCCTTATAAAAAACCTACAATTAAGATTACAGTTATTACAGAAGTTAAAATTAAAATTAGATCAGTTAAAATCATCAGAAAATGAACAAGTTACATTACAAAGTATTTAAAAGTTTGGTTCTAAGCTGTTGCCTTTTTACTATGGCCAGCTATGGACAAATGAAATCGAAAACGTACAAAGAAACTTTTACGGTAGGGGATGAGGCTGTTGTAGATATCAACACGAGTCATGCCGATATTGAATTTGAAACCTGGAATAAGAATCAGGTAGTTATTGAAGCTACAATTGAGCTTGAGGGTGCTACTCCCGAGGAGGCAGAAGCTTATTTTAGTAAGGAGGGAATTAAAATACTAGGCAATAGCCAGGAAATAACCATTAAAACAAGTGGTGAGCATTCATGGAGTTATTGGGACGACAGCTCCAACAGGCATATTGTTGTGGACATTCCGGAAATGCCAAATATGGAGCCCCTGTTTTTAGATATACAGATCCCGGATATTCCTGAAATTATAAAAGATATGCCTCCAATGCCACCTATATCTCCGATTGTAGTTGAGAAATTTGATTATGATGCTTACGAGAAAGAGGGAGAAAAGTATATTGAAAAATGGGCCGCAGAGTTTGAAAAGGGTTTTGATGAGGAGTATCAAAAGGAAATGGAAGCCTGGGGCAAGGAGATGGAGGCCAGGGTAAAAGAGCGCGAAGCTGTCAGGGAAGAAATGATCAAGGAAAGAGAGGAAATGAGCAAAGAAAGGGAAGAAATAAGAAAAGAAGCGGAGGAATTGAGGCGCGAGGCCCATGAAGCAAGAAGAGAAGCAATGGAAGAGCATCGCATTGTTCACAAGAATGTTATAATATCAAAGCATAAAAAGGATGGTCCCAATGTTTTTTATCGGTCTGCAGACGGCGAAAGAAGAAATTATAAAGTAAAAAAGACCATAAAAATTAAAATGCCTAAATCTACTAAGCTCAAAATGAATGTGCGCCATGGGGAGGTTAAATTGGCAGAAAACACAAGAAATATGAATGCAACCTTGTCTTATTCAAGGTTGCTTGCCTCTACAATAGATGGTAAAAACACCAAAATTGTAGCTTCCTATTCTCCGGTATCAGTTCAACGATGGAATTATGGGAATTTAAACCTGAATTTCTCAGAGGAAGTAGCATTAAAGGATGTAAATATCTTAAAACTAAACGCTACTTCTTCTGATGTTACTATAGACAGGTTACTAAAAAGTGCTCAGATTAATAATGATCTGGGTGTTTTAGTCATCAATACAATTGCCGATGATTTTGAGGATTTAGATTTAATTGTGCAGAATGGAGAGTTAGTTTGCCAATTGCCAAGTACCCCATTTAATATTTCAATAGACGGAACTTCCTCTTCTTACTCTGGGCCATCAGATTTAAAATTGGTATCTGAAAAAAACGGAAACAGTTTTGTACATAGCGGGTATTTTATGCAAAAGGATTCGGGTAAGTCAATAGAAATAGATTCCAGATACAGCGAAATCGTACTCAAAAAATAGCCTACACCTTTAACTACCGATTGATGAATTTAAGCAGCTACTCGCTTATAAATTCAGTTCTTTATTCCATTCAACTATTTTATTCTCATACATAGCATCTAAACCCATCTGAACACAGGCAGCGGCCTTAGCACCAGTACTAATATTCGATGCTGGAATTGTATTATTTAATATATTGGTCTTGAAGTCAATTAAGGCCTGGGCACTAGGGTCTGCATGTTCTATATCTATTGGAATTCCTTTGCCTTCATCCCATTTGACAGTAGCTCCGGAAACTCCGTCGACATCCTGAATTTCTTTTTTGTAATTCCCTTCCGGAAAGAACCATGCATTAACATAATCAAGAATAAGAGTTCCTTTGTCTCCCATCACTTTTATTTGATAATCATCTTTTGAATTACTGGTTAAACATGTAAAAGAAGCTTTTACTCCATTGGGATAACTATAGATAAGATGTACATTATCAAATGTTTCCCGGCCATCTTTCCAGTAGTCAATTCCACCAACACCTAATACTTGTTCGGGAGTTGTGTTTAATACCCAATTAGCAAAATCAATCTGGTGAGAACATAATTCGGCAACTAAACCACCCGAATATTCACGATACATGCGCCAGTTTATGGCTCTTTCCAAGGAAGGGTCAGTTACAGGCCTTCTCCAGTTTCCATTTCGGTTCCATTGACATTCAATAGCGGTAACTTTACCAACTTTTCCATTCTGAATAAGATCTACGACATGGGTATATAAACGCGAACTATGGTATTGATGTCCGGTCTGGAAGATCTTATCTGAACTATTTACTTTGTTTCTTAATTGGATTATACCATCAAAGCCTTTGGCCAGGGTTTTTTCACAAAAAACGTGCTTATCTGCATCAATAGCTTCCATTGCTATTTGCGAATGTGTATTAAAAGGAGTTGCAATTATAACAGCGTCTATATCTTTTTGTTCCAAAAGCTTGCGGTAATCTGAATATCCTTTTGCTTTTCCAGATGTATTTGCAATGCCCTTCTGAAGTCTGAATGGCAATATATCACTGCAGGATATCACGTTTAACTCAGGAATATTATTCATTACGTTAATAAGCCCGCCTCCGCGATCTCCGGTACCAATTACTCCAATATTTATTATATCTGTGCCTTTTCCGGGAGATACCATCCCGGATGCCATAAAACTTGCAGTACCAATAGAGGCAGTTGCCAGACCGCTTTTGATCACAAATTCTCTACGCTTCATATATATCTTACTTATAATTTTGGTTCCCAGCCATTTTCATAATCCCTTTTCCAGGAAGCCATTGCTTTCTTATTATTTAGGATTTTACCTGTAGTAGTGTCAATATTTAGAGTTTCTCCGACATCCTGAGCCATATTACCCAGATGACAAAGCATAGTAGTTATACTCGCATCTGCTATTGGTGAGTTTTGAGTCTCATCTAACCTAATGGCATTAAAGAAATTTGCAATATGCATACCATCCAAATCGCCGGCACCCATAGTGTCTATTGTTGCACTTCCTCCTGTTTCAAATTCAAATTTGATGGGTCTGCCATCTAAGTCATATAATTTATAGCTTTCTCTACTAAGTTCTATGGTACCCTTACTGCCATAAATGGTGGCACCTCTTCCGGGTTGTTGTGGTTTCATTACACCACGGCTATGTCCATTCCAGGTGATGAATTTATTTTCGCTGAATGTGTATGTCACCTGTTGGTTATCCGGAAATTGCCAATCGTCATCGTAAGCGTATTTGCCTCCAAAAGAAGTAACGGTTTCAGGAAGATCAACACCCAATGCCCATCGGCAAATATCTATTTCATGTGTACCGTTGTTATGTATTTCGCCGGTTCCCCAATTACGGAACCAATGCCAATTGTATGGGTGAATATTATCTTTATATGATTTTCGCGGAGCTGGTCCCTGCCATAGATCCCAGTCTAAGGTAGGTGGTACGGCTATATCAACACCGTTTCCTATAGATGAACGGCTATTGGAGTAGTAGGCTTCTCCTTTATACACATTTCCAATAATACCGTTTCTAATGTCCTTTATAGCAGTAATAGAAGTTCTGGCGGAACGTTGTTGGTTGCCCATTTGTACTTTCTTCCCGTATTTTTTTTGGGCTGCAACCAACAATTCATTCTCATGAGGATTATGGCTGCAGGGTTTTTCAACATAGACATGTTTTCCCGCCTGTAAGGCCATTATGGCCATAGGGGCATGCCAATGCTCGGGCGTTGCTATGAATACAGCATCTACGTCTTTGTCTTCCAGCATTTTTCTGAAATCCTTTTCCACCTTAGGGACATAACCAATATTTTCCTGACACCAGATATTGTGAGCCTCTATAATGGTATCATCTACATCGCAATTATAAATGATCTTCACATTCGGACTTTTTGAAATGCCCATTGTCAGGGCTTTAGCACGACTTCTTACACCAATAACGGCTACTTGTAATTGATCATTTGCTCCTAATACACCAGCTTTCAGGGTTCCTGGGAGCACAAGACCACCTAATGTAATGGCGGCGCTGCCAGCAGTGGTTTTTTTAATAAAATCTCGTCTTGTAGTCATGGTTTATTCGCTTTGGATTGGTCTTATTTTAATATTCTTGAATGCAACACGATCACCGTGGTCCTGCAGCAATATGTGGCCTTCATCTGCTTCACCAAAATTGGGCCATACTTTATATTTACTTTCAGCAACTAATTTCCTATAAGTATCGCTTTTTCGTTCGTATTCAAGGACTTTCATGCCATTTAGCCAATGTTCCACATGGTTGTCTTTAGACAGGATACGTGCATGGTTCCATTCACCAACAGGATTCACAGGTTTTTTCGGATCTACCTTAATGAGATCATATAAGGATGCCAGGGTTCTGCTCCCTTCATGATTACCCAACTTGGCATCCGGATGATTTTCATCATCCAGAATTTGGTATTCCAGACCAATAGATGATCCCGGGCCTTTATTAATATCTGTATCAACAAAATATTTAATTCCGCTATTGGCGCCTTTTGTAAGTTTAAAATCTAGCTGAAGTTCAAAATTGCCATAAAGGTCCTCTGTCACAATATCTCCACCTGCTGCAGATTCTTCACCCCCTGAAGATAATACTATAAGCTCACCGTTCTCCATTATCCAGCCTTTATCAGGGAAATCATCGAGACGAGCACCCCGCCAACCTTCAGTAGTGGATCCATCCCATAGGAGTTTCCAGCCATTTTTTTCTTCGTCTATTGTGAGTTGGTTTTTGGTAATAATTGGTGTAAGCAGACTTTTTCTTGAGTATTTACTAAGACTGTCCGTAAGGATATTAATATTTTTCCATTGAATTTCAGTTCCTGCCTTTTTCTCTTTTCCAATGCTGTGCACCTGCAGTCCTATAAAGCCGCTACTGGTTTTCTCGTCTATCAAATATGAGGCGGGGACATCATTAATCCAGGTTTTAAGCGTATCCCCAATGGCTTCAATCCTATAGTGATTCCAGTCATTTTGTTTGAACGCTTGTTGGGCCTTTTGATTATTCTCCATAGTATTAAGCCAGCCCCTTCTGGCTTCGTCATAGATTCCGGCACTCCACGCCCTTTCTGAAGGATCTATTTCTACCTGGTAGCCATGGACACGCCCATTCCGGTAATGTGGAAAGCTATTGCTTCGGATTTGAATTCCGGAATTCATGGAGGAATCTACCTTGTAATCTAATTCCAGAATAAAATCGCCATACATTTTGTCCGTAGTTAAAAAGGTGTTTGGGGTGTTATGTACAGTAATACCTACAATTATTTCATCTCTCACCTCATATTGCGCTTCTCCGCCCTTAATTGTCCAGCCATTAAGCGTTTCTCCATCAAACAAAGAGATCCAGGGTGTATTGTCTTTTTTGGAATCTGTGCATCCCAGTGAGGTAAGCAATAGAAATAGTATTGTTATTTTGTAAATATGGGTGCTTTTTAATTTTTCCATTAGGCGTTGGATTTGTGTTTAGGTTGCTTAAATATAGGTGGTAACATTTACAAATAAAAAAAAGCAACTTAAAAAAGTCGCTTTTAATCAGAATCTTAAAGTCTGTTTATATTGCTTAGTGTGCCTCTTCTTTAAGATAATCAGGAAAATTCTTTTTAAATCTATTTAACCTGGGAATTGATACATTTCGGACATAGGAATTATTTGGGTTTTTTCTTTCGTAATCCTGATGGTAGTCCTCTGCATCATAAAATTTGGTAAATGCAGTCACTTCAGTAACAATGGGATCCTGGTACCTGCCACTTTCCTCAAGAGCTGCCATATAGGTTTCTATGATCTTTTTCTCTTCGGGATTCTTATAGAAGGCAATAGAGCGATATTGCGTACCTCTGTCCGGGCCCTGTTGATTGAGGCTTGTAGGGTCATGAGAGCCAAAAAATACCTGTACAAGCTCAAAATAGGATATTTCTTTGGGGTTGTAATAAACTTCAACTGCTTCCGCATGCGAAGTCTTCCCATAACCTACCTGTTCGTAGGTCGGATTTTCTTCAGTTCCGCCGGAATAACCGGAGATCACTTCCTTTACTCCTTTCACACTCTCGAATATGGCTTCAACACACCAGAAGCATCCACTGGCAAAATAGGCGGTTTCGTAATCTTGAAGATCTTGTTTTGAAT
>JABDPH010000330.1 GCA_013042925.1 Eudoraea sp. | reverse complement strand
CCTATAAATTATTGAACTACAAAGAATCGGGCGGTGACAGTCTTTACAGACGGGGATTATATACTTTTATAAGACGGACTTCACCACACCCCGCAATGACTGCTTTTGATGCTCCCAATAGGGAAGTGTGTATAGTAAAGCGCGAAAATACAAATACACCCTTGCAGGCTCTTGTTTTAATGAATGATGTGCAATTTGTTGAAGCTTCTAAAATACTTGCTATAAGAATGCAAAAAGAAGGTGGAAATTCTTTGGATCAACAAATTAAATACGGTTTTAGGTTAACGACAAGCAGATATCCAAAAGAAGAAGAAACCAAAGTTTTAAAAGACTTATATAATTCACAATCGAAGTGGTTTACCTCTAATAAAAGTGAAGCATTAAAATTTTTAAAAGTCGGAAATAAAAAGGTGGAAGAAGAATACCTAAATAGCAAAACTGCGGCACTTACGATGGTTGCAAATACGCTATTAAATCATGATGAAAGTAATATAAAGAGATAAGAAATAACTATGTGCACGCATCAACATAATAAAAACTATTCACGACGCGATTTTCTTACCAAAACGTCATTGGGAATGGGAGCCCTTTCTATGGCATCCATGCTGGATCCTATGGGATTGTTCGCACAAAACAATATTTTACAGCCAACACCAGCTTCGAGTGGAGGTTTAAGCGGCATTCCTCATTTCCCACCAAGGGTCAAACGTGTAATTTATCTTTTTCAAAGCGGAGCACCATCTCAGTTAGATTTGTTTGACTATAAACCTCTTTTAAATAAAATGAATGGTCAGGATTTACCCGAGAGCGTGCGCGGAGGACAAAGACTAACTGGCATGACCTCCGGACAGGCTTCTTTTCCATTGGCAGGTACACTTTTTAATTTCAAGCAACACGGCGCTAGCGGAGCATGGATGAGTGACCTAATGCCACATACCTCGAAAATTGTTGATGACTTGTGCTTTATTAAGTCTATGTATACAGAAGCCATTAATCACGATCCTGCAATAACTTTTCTTCAAACTGGTTCACAAATTCCCGGAAGACCATCTATTGGGTCCTGGGTGAGTTATGGTTTAGGGACAGATAACAAGAACTTACCAGAATTTGTGGTATTGGTTACCAAAGGTAAAACGGGAGGGCAACCTTTATATTCCAGGTTATGGGGGAATGGGTTTCTGCCTTCACAACATCAGGGTGTGCAATTTAGATCGGGTAAGGACCCTGTGTTGTATTTAACCAATCCTCCGGGTGTTGACGGAATTAACAGAAGAGATCAATTAGATCATTTACAAAAACTTGAAAAATTGAATCATCAAGATATTGGAGATCCCGAGATAATTGCCCGAATGGCTCAATATGAAATGGCCTATAGAATGCAAACCTCTGTACCGGAGATTATGGATACTTCAAGTGAACCGGACTATATCTATGATATGTACGGTGAAGACAGTAAAAAGCCCGGAACCTTTGCAGCTAACTGCTTGTTAGCGAGAAGAATGGCAGAAAAGGATGTAAAGTTTATTCAGCTTTATCACCAGGGTTGGGACCAACATGGAAACCTGCCTAGTGCCATTAAAGTTCAATGCAAAGATACTGACCAGGCTACAGCTGCACTTATAACAGACCTCAAACAAAGAGGTATGCTAGAGGATACTCTTGTTATATGGGGTGGAGAATTTGGGCGCACGAATTATTCCCAGGGGCAACTCACTCCGGATAATTTTGGAAGAGACCATCATCCTAAGTGTTTTACAATTTTTATGGCCGGAGCAGGAATTAAAAAAGGAATCACTCTTGGTGCCACAGATGATTTCGGCTATAATGTAGTGCAGCGCCCGGTTCATGTACACGATTTTCAGGCAACACTTATGCATTTGCTGGGAGTGGATCATGAACGACTAACATTTAAATTTCAGGGAAGGCGTTTTAGATTAACAGATGTACATGGTGAGGTAGTTAAAGAAATATTGGCTTAACCCTTAAAATAAGTAATGATGGGAACCCCAAAGAATAGGAGAAGAAGTTTCATTAAAAAATCTGCACTGGCAGTAGCTGCAGGTGCTGTGGCACCTCAGTTTATTTGCAGTGCCAAAGCCTATGACCAAGTCGCGAAAACAGGTATTGTAGGTCATGGCAATTTTCGATATGAAGTTGACAAAGAATGGGGAGTACAAGACCCCTCCAGGGTTCCTGTGAACGATTGTCATGAAATGGTTCTGGACAGTAAAGGCAGGATTTTTATGACCACCACAGGCGAAAGCAATAATAATATACTGATCTACGACAGGTCTGGAAAAGTTTTAGATTCCTGGGGAAGAGATTTTCCAGGGGCACATGGTTTAACCATTACAGGAGAGGGAAATGAGCAATTTCTCTTCATTACAGATCCCAATATCAATAAAGTATTTAAAACTACTTTGGATGGAAAAATTCTAATGACTCTTGATAGGCCAAAAGAAGTTAAAGGTTATTCTAAGGATGAGCAATTTAAACCAACAGAGACTGCTGTAGGACCCAATGGAGATCTTTATATTGCCGATGGTTACGGCGAGAATTATATAGTTCAATATAATGCTAAAGGCGAATATATCAGGCATTTTGGTGGCAAAGGGGAAACAACGGATACATTTAATTGTTGTCACGGTATAACCGTAGATTACAGAGATCCGAAGAATCCTACCCTATTAATAACTTCCAGAGCGGCTAATGAATTTAAACGTTTTACATTAGATGGCAATCATCTTGAAACCATACCCCTTCCGGGTTGTTCAATTTGCAGACCTGTTATACACGGCAGCAATATCTATTTTGCAGTCATCGTTACAAAAACCTGGGAAAGCTATGATGGCATGCTGGCCGTTTTGGATGAGAATAATAGAATTGTTTCTTTTCCCGGCGGGAATGGACCAGAATATAATGATGGGGTCTTGGTTCCGCCCAAATACGATGGACAAACCTTTCGCAATCCACACGATGTCTTAATAGACAATGACAGTAATATATATGTACCGCAATGGGCTTCAGGAAGGACTTATCCAATCAAACTCAATAGAATTTAAAACCTTACAAGCATCAACCAAGCTCATGTTCTCATTGGATATTGTTACATTTTTCGGTAGATTTCATCCTCTCCTTGTACACCTGCCAATTGGCTTTTTGTTTCTGGCTATTCTTATTGAATTATATCAGGGTAAAAAAGTAAAGGAAAAAAACAATCAGATTATTGCATATACCTGGTTGTTGGGAGCCGTAAGTGCAATTATAGCAGCTCTATTTGGTTGGCTCTTGGCAGAAAGTGGACAGTATGCAGAAGATACTATTTTTTGGCACAGATGGTTGGGTGTTAGCTTGGCAGTAATTGCCAGTTTCGGATGGTGGACAAAACAAAATCCAAAGCAATTTCCGAAAATAGTTAATAACAGCATCACCTATCTGGTTATTGGCCTAATATTGGTTGAAGGTCATTTAGGCGGAAACCTTACTCATGGAGCCAATTACTTGCTGGTCTATGCACCAGATCCAATACAAAAACTTTTTGGGGAAGAGAAAAAGAAAAACGCTATACCTCAACTCGAGAGTATAGATTCAGTAGTAGTGTACGAAGATATGATCTACCCTATAATAGCTCGCAAATGCATAAGTTGTCATAACAATGAAGAACAAAGAGGGGGACTTAATATGCAGCAGATAGACTTATTTATTGAAGGTGGTGAAAACGGACCCGTAATCACTTCGGGGAATACCGCGGAAAGTGAAATTTTCCGTAGGATAACACTTCCGCAGGAGAATGAAAAATATATGCCCCCTAATGGTGAACCTCTTTCCTATGATGAAATAAAAACATTGGAATGGTGGATAATTAATGGAGCAGATTTTGAGCAAGAACTTACCAGTCACCAGGTTCCTGAACCCATGCAAAAGGTAATCCAACGATTGTACGGTTTAGATACTCAACCCAAACCCTGGTATGAATCTGTAAAAATACCAGCGGTAGACAGCTTACGGCTAAAATCTTTGGTAGATGCCGGCTTCTCGATTAAAACTTTGGGATATGAAAATCCTTTGTTAGATATTAAATTCTCCGGAGAGGAACTTTCCCTGGAGAAGTTGACTAAACTGGAGGATGTTGGAGAAAATATTACCTGGTTATCGCTTGCCGGTACTGACATACAGGATGAATGGGTTTCAATAATTTCGAAATTTCCTAATCTTACCAGACTAGAACTACAAAAAACAGTGGTATCCGATAAATCTGTAGAATTTCTCAAAGCCCTTGAACATCTTGAGTCTTTAAACCTATATGGAACTAATGTTACAGATTCTTGTTTGTCTATCCTTAAAAATATGCCACAATTAAGAAGAGTGTATTTGTGGGATTCCAAGGTTACCTTTGAAAAGGCTAAGGCCTTGGAGAATGATAAATTAGACCTGGAAGTCGAAATTGGAGTTCAGTCTAAATGATTTCCTAAAACCATGCTAAACCTTATGCTTCTCTTTTAATTTATCCTATTTTTGAACAAAATTTGGGTCTTGATCAGATTGCTCTTACTTAATATATTTCTTTTTTCCCTATGTATGGCTTCCGCCCAGGAAACTCCCGAAGAAGAAGTTAAACAGATTAATATCGTATATGGTGCAAACTTCACGAAAGACGAAGAGCAATTTCCCGGTGCATCTATTTTTAGTAAAGATGAGAGACAGGTTCAGTTTGAACACCAGGGGGCCGATCTTTGGTGCGACATAGCCATATTCTATCAAAAAGAGAACAAATTAAGGGCAATTGGTAACATCCGAATGAAACAGGGTGATTCCATTCAGATGACTAGCGGAAAAATTAATTATGATGGAAATACGAGACTTGCAAAGGCCTGGGAAAAAGTAGTCTTAAAGAACACAGGTAGCGGTACCGGCACCGGTACAGGTATGACCCTTATGACAGACACGCTCTACTTTGACCGTGAAAAACAGGAATCTTATTATACAAGCTCAGGTACCATTATTGATTCTGCCAATACGCTTACAAGTGAAATTGGTAGATACTTTATGGTACCGGAAAAATTTCAGTTCGTAGACAATGTCCATATCCTAAATCCTGATTACACAATAGATTCTAAACAATTAGATTATTATCAAAATTCCAAGAACGCATATATGTACGGGCCTTCTACCATAACAGGAGAGACCTATAAAATATATTGTGAACGAGGATTTTATGATACAAAAATAGAAAGTGGTTATGGTATAAAAAATACAAGAATAGATTACAATAACAGAATCATTGAAGGGGATAGTGTTTACTTTGATAAGGCAACAGAATTTGCATCTGCCACTAATAATATTGTTGTTACAGACACTGTAAATAATGGCGTAATAAGGGCGCACTATGCGGAGGTATTTAAAGCCAAAGACTCTGTATTTGCCACAAAGCGGGCAGTGTCCATAAGTTTGGTTGAGCAGGATTCACTTTATATGCATGGAGACACCTTGCTTCTTACCGGGAAACCGGATCATCGCATTTTAAGGGCTTTTAGAAATGCTAAATTCTATAAGACTGATCTAAGCGGAAAATGCGATTCTATTCATTTTGATCAATCTTCCGGAATAACTCAATTGATAAGAGAACCAATTCTGTGGAATGTAGATAACCAAATGACCGGTGATAGTATCTATATCATATCAGATATGGAAACTGAAAAATTGGATTCATTAAAGGTAATAAACAATGCATTTATAATCTCGCTCGACAGTATAAGCATGAAAGGTTATAATCAGGCTAAAGGCAAAGATCTCTTTGGGAAATTTATAGATAATTCTTTAAAAATAGTAGACCTGGTTAAGAATACTGAAGTAATATATTATATGTACAATGATGACGACGAACTAATAGGGATAAATAAAACTATTTGCAGTGAAATTAGATTACTACTAGCCAAAAATGAAATTGAGGATATTACTTTTTTTACTAATCCGGATGGAGATATTTTTCCCGAAAAGGACCTACCAGAGAGCAGTAGAAAACTCAAAGGTTTTATATGGCGGGGTGATGAACGAATACTTTCCAAAGACGATATTTTTGACGAAGACGATAACAATATTGAATTAGTGAAGATTAAAGGTGTAAATAATCGTCTTGATCTTGAAGAAGAACAAGAAAAAGATGAAAATGAAGAGGACCCCATACAAAATTCCAATCCCATTAACGGTCTGACCCAAAAAAAAGGGCCCACACTTCCAAAAAAAGAGTAGTTCCCATGCAGGAGGATTTTTTCAGATATCAGACCCAAACAACGCCACATCCATTGGCAGTCGAGGTCTCCCACGCCAAGGGTAGCTATATTTATGATAAACAGGGAAATAGCCACTTAGATTTTGTTGCAGGAGTATCAGTTTGCAGTCTTGGTCATTGTCATCCCAAAGTTGTAGAAGCTGTGGTTAAACAAACCAGCAGATACATGCATGTCATGGTGTATGGTGAATTCATACAGAAACCGGCAGTTGAATTTACTAAATATTTAGCTTCACTTTTACCAGATGAGCTAGAAACAACATATCTCGTAAATTCGGGTACCGAGGCAATAGAAGGTGCAATAAAACTAGCAAGACGATTTACGGGTCGGTCTAAACTCATAGCAGCTAAAAATGCCTATCACGGAAATACGCTTGGAAGTCTGAGCCTAATGAATTATGAAGAGAGAAAAGCTCCTTTCAGGCCATTAATACCGGATATTTCTTATGTGGAATTTAATTCTGAGCAAGATCTTTTTAAAATAACAAGTGATACAGCCGCAGTTATTCTAGAAACTATTCAGGGAGGTGCAGGGTTTATAATGCCGAAAGAAGGTTATTTAAGAAAGGTGAAGGATCGCTGTCAAGAAGTAGGCGCTTTGTTAATTCTTGATGAGATTCAACCGGGATTTGGGCGAACCGGCAAATTATTTGCTTTTGAGCACTTCCAGTGCGTTCCGGATATTTTGGTTATGGGTAAAGGTATGGCTTCCGGTTTACCAATAGGCGGATTTACGGCTTCGCATGAAATGATGAACGCTTTAAGTGATTCTCCCAAATTGGGGCATATAACAACCTTTGGAGGGAACCCTGTGATAGCTGCAGCAGCTATGGCTACGCTTAAGGAATTAACCAGTGGAACTCTTATTCAAGATACTCTTGAAAAGGAAAAACATATCAGATCCAGGTTAAAACACCCATACATAAAAGAGATTAGAGGTAAGGGACTTATGCTGTCTCTTATTATGAAAGATGCAGCAACTGCCAATAAACTAATACTTTCCTGCGCAAGAAAAAATCTGATTCTATTTTGGCTACTTTTTGAATCAAGAGCCGTTCGCATTTCTCCTCCACTCACTATAAACATTGAGGAAATTGACCAGGGTTGCAACATAATAATGGAAACTTTGAATGAATTAGAGCAATAATTTGTTAACTATTTTGTTAATAATATAGCCCTGAAGTGGATTTAAGGGTAGTTCCAAAAAGACTATTTTTAAGTCCATAGATAAACCAAGCACGTTCCTATGGCGTTAGATCATAACGAAAGTCAAAATCAACCAATCGCGAAGTTTGAAT
>JABDPH010000148.1 GCA_013042925.1 Eudoraea sp. | reverse complement strand
GTTGTATACCTTGAATAAATTCAGCTGAGGTACTGTAATTTCCTAAGGAATTGGCAATTAAACCGCCAAAAATTCCAACATACATGGAAATGGCAATTACAAATGGATAAAATAGCATAGCTATTATCTTAGGAAAAACAAGGTAGTTAAGAGAATTCACACCCATAACTTCCAATGCATCTATCTGTTCGGTAACCCGCATAGTACCTATGCTGGATGTAATATAAGACCCTACTTTTCCAGCCATGATTATAGATGTAAATGTAGGAGCAAACTCAAGAATAACGGATTGTCGGGTAGCAAAACCAATCAGGTCTTTGGGAATGAGGGGATTTGTAAGGTTTAATGCCGTCTGAATAGCTACAACGCCTCCAATGAAAACTGAAATAAAAATAACGATCCCCATTGATCCATAAATCAATTCATCAATTTCTTTTAAAATTAAAGATTTCATAATTGACCATTTTGTAGGTTTTTTAAAAACCTCCCATACCATAATAGAATAGCTGCCAATTGATGAGATGTAATTCATAAAACTATAGGATACTTTTAGCTGTAAAAATAGTAATATTAGCCTTCATTTAACCTTCATTTAAAATTTTAAAACTTAATTTAGGCATTTTTAAATCCTGAACCAATTCAACATGTTTAGTAAAGGCTTTTTCACATACATTCTAATAGTAAGTTTCGTCTTAAATTCTTCAGAAGCATTAAGTCAGCGGCGGGCAAAAGAATCTGACAAAACGGAGATTGCAGTACCCCTGATGACTTCACCGAAATTGGTGGTGGGAATAGTAGTTGATCAAATGAGGTATGACTATTTGACCCGTTTTTGGAATCATTATGGGGATGATGGT
This sequence comes from Eudoraea sp., assembly GCA_013042925.1. GTDB lineage: Bacteria > Bacteroidota > Bacteroidia > Flavobacteriales > Flavobacteriaceae > Eudoraea. The sequence goes on along the minus strand of JABDPH010000148.1, from coordinate 2,072 downwards.
TTTAAGCGCCTTGTTAATGAAGGCTTTAATTGCAAGAATAATCACTTTAATTATGCACCCACCAGTACTGGCCCGGGACACGCATCTGTATATACCGGGGCTACCCCTGCAGCGCATGGTATTATTGGTAATAACTGGTATGATAAGGAAATTGATAAACTGGTTTATTGTGCTTCCGATGATTCATATGAAACGGTAGGAGTGATTTCAGAAGCAGACGAAACAGTTGGAATGATTTCAGAAGCGGGAAAAATGTCCCCGCATAGAATGACCGTTACCACTATTACGGATCAGCTGCGATTGCATACACAAATGAAGGGTAAAGTTATTGCCGTTGCACTTAAAGACAGGGGAGCTGTGATACCCGGAGGCCATACAGCAAATGCCGCTTACTGGTTCCTTGGTGGGGGTGAAGGGAAATGGATTAGCAGTACCTATTATATGGAGAGTTTGCCTAAATGGGTAGTGGATTTTAATTCCTCTAATGTGGTTCAGAAATATAAGAAGCCATGGAACACAATTGAGGATATAACTACCTATGTGGAAAGCAGCCCTGATAACAATAGCTACGAGGGCCTGTACTCGGGAGAAAGCGCCCCCGTTTTTCCTCATGATCTTCCTGGTTTATGGGATAAGAATAGTCAATATGAACTTTTAAAGGTATCACCTTTTGGAAATAGCATTACAACTGATTTTGCACTGGAAGCACTAAAAGGGGAGCAGCTTGGAACAGACGATATCACAGACTTTTTAGCCATAAGTTTTTCAAGTACAGATTATGTTGGCCATTGGTTCGGCGTAAATTCCAAGGAAATTCAAGATACATACATTCGTTTGGATCGCGATTTGGAACGTTTATTCAAATATCTGGATACCAAAGTAGGCAAGGGAGAATACACCGTTTTTCTTACTGCAGATCATGGGGCAATCAATGTTCCCGCCTACCTGAATGATCAAAAAATCCCGGCGGGATATCTTAACAGGTCAGAAATGCAGGCAAAACTCGCAGAATTCATTAAATATAAGTATGGATCAGCAGAATTAATTAAAAATTATTCCAATAATCAACTTTTTCTTGATCATATGGTAATTCAAAATCTGGATTTAAGTCTTAAGGAAGTTCAGGAAACTTTGGCTGATGAATTATTATCATCGAGCGATATGGCTAAAGTGTATACGGCTTATCAAATGCGAAATAATGAGTACACTTCCGGAATACCATACATTATTCAGAATGGATATAATATGAAACGTTCCGGCGATGTATTAATGGTACCAAAACCGGGAAGTATTGATTATAGTAAAACCGGCTCCACACATGGTTCTGCTCAGATTTATGACACCCATACACCACTTCTTTTTTATGGAAAAGGCATTAAACCGGGTTCAACATTGGTAAGAACGGAAATTCCTGACATTGCTCCTACAATAGCCACATTGCTTGGGATAGCATTCCCGAATGGGACTACCGGAAAGCCTATCACAGCGGTATTAGAATAATTTTTTCAAAATATTCCGCCATCGGAGTTTGCGGATAAATGAGCCTTCTTTTTCAGAAACCAAAAAAGGAAGTTTCTTCTTTTTAGCCTGACCATAGCCTTTTAAAGTATCAAAAAATAATTCCCATTTTTTTCTTTTCCAGGCAATTTTAAGTGAGGCAATGAAGCTTATCGGATAGCCATAGCGCATTCGATACATTGCTTCACCCTGCAGAAAACGCGCCCGTTTGTTATAGGAAGTCCCCAGAGGGCGCAAATGCTTTATTTTTAATGAATTATCTGTAATTACTCTAAAATCATTATACTGAGCCAGGAGTTCATCAACTGTATCCCAGCCCATAGCATTTTTTAATCCACCTATAGCTTTAAAACATTGTTTTGTATAGCTTTTAAAAGCACCGCGCACGTGATCTTTATTCATCGGATGATTTAACTTCCACGCTCCGTCGGCATCTTGTTCGTAGGCAAATCCGCCTAAAATACCTGCCTTTGAATCTGAACTAATTAGTTCTGAGATTTTTTCAAAGTAATTTTCAGGTAGGATGATATCAGCATCGAGTTTTACAATAAAAT
>JABDPH010000147.1 GCA_013042925.1 Eudoraea sp. | reverse complement strand
GTATATACAGCACCCGGGGTTTCTCAGGTAGGCGGAATATCCGGAGGTAGTTCTGAAATTACCGGAACTTTTACCGTAAATGAAACCAAAGATATTGCCAATGTGCTAAGGGCAGGTAAATTACCGGCTTCTGCAGAGATTATTGATTCTTTTGTAGTTGGTCCTTCTTTAGGCCAGGAAGCTATAGACAGTGGCTTTATGTCCTTTCTGATAGCTATGGTTTTTGTTTTGATATGGATGATCTTCTATTACGGTAAAGCCGGGATTTTTGCAGATATTGCTTTAGTCTTTAACATTGTTCTCATCTTTGGCGTATTAGCCAGTTTAGGGGCAGTACTTACTTTACCTGGTATTGCAGGTATTGTATTGACCATAGGTATGTCTGTTGATGCTAATGTTCTGATTTTTGAACGGATCAAGGAAGAATTAGCTAAAGGAAAAGGTAAAGGACAGGCCATCTCAGATGGTTTTGCGAATGCCTTGTCATCTATTCTCGATGCAAACGTAACAACCGGACTTACCGCAATTATATTATTGATTTTTGGAAGTGGACCTATTAAAGGATTTGCTACAACCTTAATTATTGGTATTCTCACTTCTTTGTTTACAGCTATTTTTATTACAAGGTTATTGGTAGATTGGTATATATCCGGAAAAGGAAGAACTCTTGATTTCTCCACAACAATCACTAAGAACCTGTTTAAGAATTTAAATATTAAGTTCCTGAACAAACGTAAAATATCATATGTTCTGTCATTTATATTAGTTGCTGTTGGACTATTCTCTTTAACTACTCAGGGTCTGGATGAAGGTGTAGATTTTGTAGGTGGACGTAATTACCAGATACGATTTGTTAACCCTGTTAATCCTTCTGAAATTACCAATGAGTTATCTGAATCTTTAGGAAGTGCCAGCGCAAAGACTTTTGGCGATGCTAACCAGATTATGGTTACAACCAAGTATAAGGTAGATGTTCAGGGAACAGAAGTAGATGATGAAATATTAGGGATATTATATACATCACTCCAAAAATATTTACCGGATGGAGCCACATACGAAGACTTTATACCTGGTGGGACCAATGGCGATATTGGAGTACTTAAGTATCGAAAGGTAGGACCTACCATCGCAGATGATATCAAGAAAAATGCACTTTGGGCCATTTTCGGTTCATTGGCTATAGTTTTTCTGTATATTTTGCTTCGCTTCCGTAAATGGCAGTATTCCTTGGGTGCGGTTGTAGCGGTCTTCCATGATGTATTGATTGTATTGGGTATCTTTTCGCTGACCAGTAAAATAATGCCTTTTAGCATGGAAGTAGACCAGGCATTTATTGCGGCAATTTTAACAGTAATTGGTTATTCATTGAATGATACCGTGGTGGTTTTCGACCGTATTAGAGAAATGGTCGGCGATCATGGTTGGAAAGGTGGTGATAATATCAATAACGCTTTAAATAGTACATTAAGCAGAACCCTGAATACGTCACTTACAACTCTTGTAGTACTATTGTCCATTTTTGTATTTGGTGGGGAGTCTTTAAGAGGATTCATGTTTGCCATGATCATTGGAGTAATTATTGGTACATATTCTTCATTATTTATTGCTACACCGGTAATGTTTGATACACTTCGCAAAAAAATATTGGCAGAGAAAAAAGCTTAAGTTTTATTAATAAATTTTAAAAACCGCAAAACTTCTTAATATGGTTTGCGGTTTTTTTTGACCCAGAAATAAAAAAGCCTGTCATATATGACAGGCTTTAATAATAATTTCGTTAAATATTAAGGCTTAAATTACCTCAACATTTATTGCGTTTAAACCTTTAGGGCTTTCTTCTACATCGTAGCTAACTTTATCTCCCTCTGATATCTCTTCGGTTAATCCACTAGCATGGACAAATACGTCTTTGTCTCCTTCATCCGGAGTGATAAAACCAAATCCTTTGGCGTTGTTGAAAAATTTTACTGTACCGTTACTCATGATTATATATTAAATTAGCTGCAAAGGTAGGTTAATATCCTTCAAATTAAGTATATATGTCATTTATTTTGATATTAGTATCCTTTTTTCACATTTCCTTAAGAAATAACGGATTACGAACGCCAGCTGATGGCTTTTTACCATCGCTTCACGTAAGTCGCTTTAAACAATTATTATTTATCCAATACCTTTCCTAGAGATCCTTCAGGTGTTAATTCCAACTTATAAATAAAATGAGCCTTTAACTCCGGTTCTTTCCTATGTGATACAAAAATTATTGATGTCTGGCTTTCTTCTGCCATTTTGTTTACCAGATCAACTACAAGGGCTGCGCTCGAATCATCTAAGCCAGCAGTTGGTTCATCCAATATAAGTAGAAGTGGATGTTTAATCATGGCCCTGACACACATAATAAGCCGTTGCTGTCCAAGACTTAGGTCATGAAAATAACTGTCTTTCTTGTCTTCCATATTTACCAAAGCCAGCCATTCTCTTGCTACCCGTAGTTGGGCCTCACTTGGTTTAATATATAGTCCAATGGAGTCTAAAAGACCGGAGATTAACATATTTTCCAGACTGTGATAGCCCCGGAATCTGTCTACCATGGCCGGGGTAAAGTAGCCGATATTTTTTTTGATATCCCAAACGCTTTCTCCGCTCCCTTTCCTGGAACCAAACAGGAATATATCCTGTCCGTAGGCCTTAGGGTTATCTCCTGTAACCATTGAAAGGAGTGTTGTTTTACCACTTCCGTTTTTCCCTGCCAGTTCCCAAAATTCTCCCGTTCTGATCTTCCAGTTAATATTTTTAAGAATTGGTTTCTCTTCGTAGTTTACAGAGACATTATTAAACCTCACTAAATATTCATGGGCATAATTCAAGGAATTCAGGGCTTGTGGAACACTTCTGTAAAAAACCTTTCTTTTTTTAGGTTCTATTTTGGATAGGTCATTGATGACAAAGAATTCATTGAAATGGAGACGTGCATAATTTGTTATAAATGGAAGCAGATCAACAGACCTGCTTATGAGTTGAACATTAACGATGTGGCCTGATATATTTGCCAAAATTGTTTTGAGCTGTTTTTGTGAATCCCTGTCCAGATTATCAAATGGGTTATCCAGGATCAGGAAATTGGGCTTTGTCTCCAAAAGATAATTTAGAAGGGCCTTTTTACGTTCCCCACTGCTCATTGATTGGAGGCTTTGGGAGGTTGAAGGTGTAAGTAGCTTTTGATCATGCCTTACTTCTTCTTCGATAAAATTGTCTAAGGCCAGTTTGGAGAATAATGCACCTTTTAGTCCTTTTAAGGCT
>JABDPH010000146.1 GCA_013042925.1 Eudoraea sp. | reverse complement strand
TACCAGAGATAAGAAAAACGTTATCGCCCCAGAATCCGCTTCCAAAACCTTCAATCCATTCCCTGGTTCTGTTACCGGTAAAACTGGCAGAACTACCATCGGGCCATTCTCCTGTAAAACTGGCAACGGCATCTGACTGAGGATTTCCATTGTCGTTAGAGCGCATACGTTGCACTGAGGCATTACCTTCAACAGAAACTCCGTTAAATGTAAAGTTCTCCAGTGATAGACTAAGCATGTTTGTAGCCGCCTCCATATCCTTAAGGTAACTCAGTATAATTTTACCGCTCAATAAATTCCCATTGGGCAATTCACATCCCTCACCAAAATCAATAGTTTTTTCTTTACTGGTACTAGTCACCACAGTAGTAATTGTTACACAATCTGGCAAATAATCTGAAATGTAAGAACCCTTGGATGTAGCTTGGATTTCATCGGTAGCGTAAACATCCTCTCCAATGTTAATGATTTCTTCAGAAATTAATTCAGATTCATCACTCGCCTGAAGTTGTGCAACTTCAAAAGTTTCGGTTTCACCGGTTTCAATTATTTCCGGAGACTCTTCTTTGTTACAGGAAAAATTAAATACTATTGCCAAAAGCAATAATCCTGTAAAACTCAAATTTTTAAAACAATTTTTCATATTATCATTTTTTTAATATTACCATCCTTGGACACGTGTTATTCATAAAGGTTTAATTGGAACTCAAAAAAAGTGAATGACTCCTGCATTATTTAAATTAATTACTATCTTTGCGCTCGATTGAAAATCAATCAGATACATAAAAATCATTTAAAATAATATTGGAATGTATTTAACAAAAGAAGTTAAAGCAGAAATCTTTAAAAAACACGGTGGTTCAGAAGGTAACACAGGTTCAACGGAAGGCCAGATTGCCTTATTTACGCATCGGATTAATCATTTAACCGGGCATCTAAAAAACAATCAAAAGGATTATAATACGGAGAGATCCCTTGTAAGACTCGTTGGTAAAAGAAGAAGTTTGTTGGATTATTTGAAGAAAAAAGATATAGAAAAGTACCGTACCCTTATAAAAGAATTGAATATTAGAAAATAATATATGGGGAGGCATTGCTTCCCCTTTTTTTTAAGAAAGGCCCTGATATTTAGGGCGAACACAAAAAGCTTACACATAGTTTTTCATTGGTCGACAACACAACAACACAACTCAGGTCGTCTATAGTAAGACGATTGACCATTGTTTAACAGCCTGATAAATAATCAGGTTCTAATTAAAATTTATGATTCCAAAAACATTTAAAGAGGTCATTGACCTCGGTGACGGTAGGGAAATTTCTATCGAAACCGGAAAACTTGCAAAACAGGCCCATGGTTCTGTTGTTGTACAATCTGGGAACTGTATGTTATTATGTACGGTAGTTTCCAATTACAAACAAAGTGATGTAGATTTTCTTCCTTTAACAGTAGATTACCGGGAGAAATTTGCAGCTTCTGGACGTTATCCAGGAGGTTTTTTCAAAAGAGAGGCCAGACCAAGTGACGGAGAAGTATTGACAATGCGACTGGTAGATAGGGTTTTGAGACCATTATTTCCAAAGGATTACCATTCTGAAACTCAGGTGATGATTCAGTTAATGTCTCATGATGACAATGTAATGCCGGATGCTATGGCGGGTCTCGCCGCATCTGCTGCAATCCAACTTTCGGACTTTCCGTTCGAGTGTGCAATTTCTGAAGTTCGTGTCGGAAGGGTGAATGGAGAATTTATCATTAATCCAACAAGGACACAATTACTTGAATCTGATATTGATATGGTAATTGGGGCTTCTGAAGACTCAGTTATGATGGTTGAAGGTGAAATGGGCGAAATTTCTGAAGAAGAAATGGTTGAAGCAATCAAGTTTGCACACGAAGCTGTTAAAGTACAATGTGCTGCACAGATTAAATTAGCGAAGGCCTTTGGACAAAAAGAAGTGCGCGAATACGAGACGGAAGTTGAGGATGAAACACTTATGAAAAAGATTCATGACCTGGCCTATGATAAAGTCTATAAAGTGGCCAAGGCTGGTTCTTCTAAACACGAACGCAGTGCGTCTTTTGCTGAAATAAAAGAAGAGATTAAAGCTTCACATTCGGAAGAGGAACTGGAAGAGATCGGGGATTTGATCAGCAAATATTACTACAAAGCCGAAAAAGCTGCTGTTAGAGACCTTACATTAAATGAAGGATTAAGACTCGACGGCAGAAAGACAGATGAGATAAGGCCTATCTGGTGCGAAATAGATTATTTACCCTCAACTCATGGTTCTTCAATTTTTACAAGAGGAGAAACGCAGGCACTGGCAACAGTTACACTGGGAACCTCGAGGGAAGCTAATCAAATTGATATGCCATCATTTGAAGGTGAAGAAACATTTTATTTGCATTATAACTTCCCGCCTTTTTCCACAGGCGAAGCAAGACCCATCAGAGGAACTTCCCGTAGAGAAATTGGTCATGGGAATTTAGCCCAAAGAGCTTTAAAAGGAATGATCCCTGAAGATTGTCCATATACTGTTCGGGTTGTTTCTGAAGTATTAGAGAGTAATGGTTCTTCTTCTATGGCAACCGTTTGTTCGGGTACAATGGCACTTATGGATGCCGGTGTACAACTTAAGAAACCTGTTTCAGGAATTGCAATGGGTTTGATTACCGACACCGAAACAGGTAAATATGCTGTTTTGTCTGATATTTTGGGTGATGAAGATCATCTTGGAGATATGGATTTTAAAGTTACAGGAACTGCAGATGGGATCACAGCTTGTCAGATGGACATCAAAGTTAAAGGCTTATCCTACGAAATATTGGTGAAGGCTTTAATGCAGGCAAGGGAAGGAAGACTCCATATTCTTGAAAAATTGACCGGTACAATTGCTCAACCAAATGAAGATGTTAAAGCTCATGCACCAAAAATGGTAACAGCTACGATTCCGGGAGATTATATCGGGGCTCTAATTGGTCCGGGTGGAAAAGTAATTCAGGAGCTTCAGAAAACCACAGGTACTACTATTGTTATCAATGAAGATCCGGTTACTGAAGAAGGACTAGTTGAAATCCTGGGAACAGATCAGGATGGAATAGATGCTGTGCTTGCTAAAATAGACTCCATTACCTTTAAACCGGAAGTGGGAAGTGTTTATGAAGTAAAAGTGATTAAGCTTTTAGATTTCGGAGCTGTTGTAGAATATGTTGAAGCTCCAGGAAATGAAGTCCTTCTGCATGTTTCTGAACTCGCCTGGGAAAGAACAGAGAAAGTAACCGATGTTGTAAACATGGGTGATGTATTCGATGTTAAATATTTCGGAACAGATCCTCGAACCAGAAAAGAAAAAGTATCTCGTAAAGCTTTATTTCCTAAACCAGAAGGTTTTAAGGAAAGAGCCCCAAGAGAAAATAGGGATCGTGATCGCGGAAGAAATGACAGAAATAGGGATCGCAAACCCAGAAGAAACTAATTCTATTTAATGTTAGTATTTTTAGAAAACCCCTTATAAAAAGGGGTTTTTTATTGCTATTTAACCAAAAAGTTAAATTTTTATAACCTTATTGTAACATTTGCCGATTTTTTACGTATAAGTATATGCAGCCCATGCACTTTGAACTTAACATATAAAGGAAAACCTTAATGAGACAGCTAAAAATTACAAAACAGGTTACGAACAGGGAAACTGCGTCCTTAGATAAATACTTACAGGAAATAGGTAAGGTAGATCTAATCACAGCAGATGAGGAGGTAGAATTAGCACAACGAATAAAAGCAGGTGATCAATTGGCTTTGGAAAAACTTACTAAGGCTAATCTTCGTTTTGTTGTTTCTGTAGCCAAGCAATATCAGAACCAGGGACTTACACTTCCGGATTTGATCAATGAAGGAAATCTTGGCCTTATTAAGGCCGCACAGCGTTTTGATGAGACAAGGGGCTTTAAATTCATCTCTTATGCCGTATGGTGGATTCGTCAGTCTATATTGCAGGCATTGGCAGAACAATCACGTATTGTTAGATTACCCCTTAATAAAATCGGTTCTATTAACAAGATAAATAAAACCTTTGCATTTCTTGAGCAAGCTCATGAACGAATCCCATCAGCAGAGGAAATCGCCAAGGAATTGGATATGACCGTGGAAGATGTAAAACAATCTTTGAAAAATTCAGGTCGCCACGTATCTATGGATGCACCTTTAATTGACGGGGAGGATTCAAATCTTTATGATGTTCTTCGCAGTGGGGAATCACCGAATCCGGATAAAGAATTATTACATGAATCCTTGCGTACGGAAATTGAAAGAGCTCTGGAAACTCTTACTCCCAGAGAAGCAGATGTTATCAGATTGTATTTTGGTCTGGCTGGTCAGCATTCGATGACTCTTGAGGAAATTGGTGAAACTTTTGACCTAACCAGAGAAAGAGTACGCCAAATTAAAGAAAAGGCAATAAGAAGGTTAAAACATACTTCCAGAAGTAAAATATTAAAAACTTATCTCGGATAATACCGGGACATTAATTACGGCTTAAATTTTCCTTAAATTGGAATTTAGGTATAAAAATTGTAATTTGTGTTAGTAACAACAGTTTATCATGACTGTTCGTTTTTTGATTGATGAATAAACTCCGGCTGATTACCGGAGTTTTTCATTTTATAATAATTCTGTCAAAATTTTGCTTCTATATATAGATTATTCATCCTTTTCCGGAAATAATTCATCTAAAAACAGACATACTTATTAGTTTAGTTCAAGTAAAATTCTTTTTTCCTGCTTGATTCTTATAACACCGTTATGTGCCAATTCATTTCTGTATATTTATAGAAGCTAGTGTGCTTATTTATCAAGTAAATTAAATTCTCATCTATGAAGGACTTTCTCTCAGTATCAATAAAATTACTTTGCATTGTATATGGATTTCTGATTATATCTTGTAATCAGACGAATTCAGATGGAGGAGGAAATGACATTTCTGAAGTACAATTTAATGTGCCGGAAAATTTTAAACTAGAAGAATTATACCATATAAGTGCCAATAAGCAGGGTTCGTGGGTAGCCCTGGCGGAAGGCCATGACAAAACGATCTATGCATGTGATCAGCGTGGTAAAATCTATTTTTTTAAAATGCCGGAAAAAGGTGATGCCGTTAAAGCCACAAATGTAGACAGCCTGGATCTGGATATTGGTGAAGCCCATGGCCTCCTATGGGCCTTTAATAGTCTCTATGTCGCTGTAAATAAAAATTGGGGTGATGATTCAGATGAAAATCAAAGAGGGAGCGGTATTTATAGAATTACAGATTCAAATGGAGATGGAAACCTTGATGAGGTAAAGATGCTTTTGAAATTAGAAGGAGCCGGAGAGCATGGACCACACAGCTTTGTGTTAAGCCCGGATGGAGAATCTATTTTTTTTATAGCTGGGAATCATGTACTTATCCCGGAAAACCTCAAACAAAATAGTCGCTTACCCGTAAACTGGGGTGAAGATAATCTGTTCACTCCTTATCTGGACGCCCGGGGTCACGCCAATGACATAAAAGCACCTGGTGGTTGGGTAGCGGAATTTGATGCCAAGGGTGAAAACTGGGAACTAATTTCTGCCGGTTATAGAAATCCATTCGACCTGGCATTTAATCAGGATGGTGAATTATTTACCTATGATGCTGATATGGAATGGGATATTGGTATGCCCTGGTACAGGCCAACAAGAATATGCCATGTTACCTCGGGCAGCGAATATGGGTGGCGGACAGGATCTGGTAAATGGCCAGAGTACTATCCGGACAACCTCCCCGCGGTCCATAATCTGGAACAAGGTTCTCCTACAGCCATATTGTCTGGTGATAAGCTAGGGTTCCCGACAAAGTATAATAGTGGCCTTTTTATAATGGATTGGAGTTTTGGAACCATTTATTATGCTAACCTTATACCAAAAGGTAGTAGTTACACCGCAACGAGAGAAGAATTTCTATCTGGTACCCCTTTGCCATTAACTGATATGATTGCAGGTTCCGATGGGAACCTCTATTTCGCAACTGGCGGTAGAAGTCTTGATTCTCATTTATATAGATTGAGTTATGAAGGAGATGATATTGGATCTGAGCAAATACCCAATGAAAGCGGAAAAGAATTAAGGAATCTCAGGCACAAACTAGAGAATTATTGGGCCGTTAAAACGGACGAAGCACTTTCGAATGCATGGGACCATCTAGACCACGATGACAGGTTTATTAGATATGCAGCCCGAAATACTCTGGAAAATCTTCCTACAGAACTATGGCAGGAGATGTTCTACTCAGAAGAATCAGCAATAAAAACCATAGAAGCCGGCATTGCGATGGCAAGACAGGGAGCTAAAAAAGATAAAGGAAAGATTCTGAAAAAATTAAATCAAATTAAATGGGAAGGGCTAAGTGAACAGCGGCAAATAGATCTTTTGAGAAATTATGCTCTTGTATTCATCCGAATGGGGCAACCCGAAAATCAATCTAGGCAGGCTGTAATCAATAAACTAAAGCCTTATTTTCCTAATTCAAACAACGCCATAAATAGAGAGCTTGCACAAATTATGCTCTACTTAAATGCTGATGGTAATGTAAACATTCTTATAGATTTATTGGAAAAACATACTGCTGAAAAAACAAACATCTCTGGTCAGATGCTTTCAGAGGAAACTACCTTGAGAAGTGAACAATACGGACCATTAATCAGGGAAGTTATCGCTAAAATGCCACCTAGTGAAGCTATCTATTATGGGATGCTGTTAAGCCGTGCAACTGAAGGCTGGAACAAAGCGCTTAGGGAGAAATACTTCCTATGGTTTTATGATGTATTAAGTGCAAAAGGCGGGATGAGTTTTAAAGCCTACATGGAAAATGTAAGGCTACAAGCCATGTCCAATGTTCCTAAAGAAGAAAAAGTATACTTTGAAGAACTCTCCGGTGTGTATTCACCAAGCACTGTTGTAGAAAACCTGCCGCAACCAATTGGCCCCGGGGCAAATTATTCCGGCAGTACTATTAATCAGTTTCTCTGGGGTGATAAGATGAATAATTATAATGGAACTTTGGCCGATGGTGAACGAGCGTATCAGGCAGCATTGTGTGTCTTATGCCACCGCATGAAAGGAGAAGGGGGTGCCACCGGTCCAGACTTAACTCAGATAAGCACAAAATTTGGCAGGTACGATCTGTTATATTCCATTTATAGCCCAAATGATGAAATTTCAGACCAATATGCCTTTAGTCTTTTTCACTTGGCTGACGGTAAAAAAATAGCTGGCAGGATTCTTTCAGAAACCTCAAATTCAATCAAGATTATGCCCAATCCATTAAACACATTATACACTGTTCAATTGGCAAAATCATCAGTACTAAAAAAAGAATTATCTCCGATTTCACCAATGCCTTCCGGTTTACTCAATAGGCTAAATGAAAAGGAAATTGCAGATCTTTTTGTGTATCTGTTAAGTGGTGCTGATGAATCTCATGAACTCTATAATAAGGAGAATCTTGAATAATTCTGAAGTAATAGTTAATGGCTCAGTATAAAACCATCATGAATACTTATTTTTGTAGCAAAATATTTTCAGCCATTAAATAATGAACCAAATACGTATAGCCCCATCATTGCTAGCGGCCGATTTCGGAAATCTTCAAAGAGATGTAGAAATGGTCAATTCAAGCCAGGCAGACTGGCACCATATTGATGTTATGGACGGAGTTTTTGTTCCAAATATCTCTTATGGTATGCCTGTATTAAAGAGTATAGCCGAACATGCCACCAAACCGCTCGATGTTCATCTTATGATCATTGATCCAGATAGGTATATTAAAACTTTCGCTTCTTTGGGTGCAAATATCCTAACGGTTCATTATGAAGCCTGTCCACATCTAAACAGAACTATACAGGCCATTAAAGAAGAGGGGATGATGGCAGGGGTAGCTCTTAATCCGCACACCAATATAAACCTCCTGGAAGATAGTATTGCAGACATTGACCTTGTTTGTGTAATGAGTGTAAATCCGGGATATGGAGGTCAGAAGTTTATTGAAAATACTTTTAAAAAAGTTAAGGATTTAAAAGCCTTAATCAATGAAAAAAAGGCCAAAACATTAATAGAAATTGATGGCGGCGTAAATGCTGACAACGCGAAAGCTTTAGTAGAGGCCGGTGCAGATGTATTGGTTGCCGGAAGTTTTGTTTTCAACTCGCAGGATCCAATGGCTACAATTTCACATATTGCAAATATTGCAAATGTTTAGCATTGTTTTAAGAGGTATTTAATCAGGTCAGTGGTAGTTACCATACCTTTTAGTGTACCATTTTCCACTACCGGTAAAGAATGAAATTCTCTTTTCACAAGTAATTCTGCCACATCCTTTATTGTTGCATCAGGAGAAACCGTCTCCAGATTTCCTATCATTAATTGCCTTAAGGTAAACATATCATAAATTGATGAGGAAATGTTTTCTTCTTCTCTGTATGCTCCATCGGCAAAACTGATACGGAGTAAATCGTTCATACTTATCATCCCTATAATCTTATTCTTTTCAATCACAGGGATATGCCGTATTTTATATTTTTTAAATAAATGTTCTGCTTTATCTAATCCGTCTTTTACATCAAGGGTTATAAGGTTCGTTGTCATTATACTGGAGACGGGGAGTTCAATTTGCACATTCATGACTTTCATTTTAAATATTATTTAATAAAGATCAGTCTTATCAAAAACAAAAAGAATGATAAAAGTCATGTTAGTTATGGTTAAAATTTATTTCTCATAATTCGTAGTATAATTTCTATTATATAGCTTTGCATGAGTTTTTTATTCGTTTAAGAATAAATTACATAGCTTTGCGCCTACCTAAAATCCTACAAAATTTACCCCTATTATTAAGAAAATATGGAAAGCTTTGATCTTTTAATTGTTGGTGGAGGACCCATAGGTATAGCGTGCGGGTTAGAGGCTCAGAAAAATGGTTTGAATTACCTTATTGTAGAGAAGGGCCCTATAGTTAATTCCCTATTCAATTACCCGGTAAACATGCAGTTTTTCTCTTCTTCAGAGCGACTGGAGATAGATGATATTCCCTTCATAAGTAATGAGGCAAAACCAAAGCGCAATGAAGCTTTGGAATATTACAGAAGGATTGTTACGTCTAATAAGCTAAAACTTCACCTTTTCGAAAAAGTTGAGGCTATTAAGAAAAGGACAGAAGATTTTGAAGTACTAACAAGTAACAATACCTATATAGCCGGGAATGTTATTATCGCAACAGGGTTTTATGACCTTCCCAACCTTCTGGACGTTCCGGGCGAAGAACTCCCTAAAGTTTCTCATTATTACAAGGATCCTCATTTCTATGCAAGTCAAAAACTGGCCGTAGTGGGAGCAAGTAATTCAGCTATTGATGCTGCCCTTGAGTGTTGGCGCAAAGGTGCCGAAGTTACTTTGATTATTAGGGGTCCTGAAGTAGGCAAACGTGTAAAGTATTGGGTTCGTCCTGATATTATTAACAGGATAGAAGAAGGAAGTATTAAGGCCTATTTTAATGCTGCTGTAAAAGAGATCCGCGAGAAAGAAATTGTCCTGGACACCCCCGATGGGACCTTAGTTTTGAAAAATGATTTTGTTTTAGCTTTGACGGGGTATACTCCTAATTTTGAATTTCTGGAACGTGTAGGAATTGAATTATCAGAGGATGAGAAAAGATTACCAAATTATAATCCGGAGACCATGGAAACCAATATAAATGGGATTTACCTGGCCGGAGTAATTTGTGGTGGTATGGAAACTCATAAATGGTTTATTGAAAATTCACGCATACATGCCAAGATTATTATTAAAGATATTTTGAAGAAAAAGAGGTCTGAAGCCGGTAGTTAAAAGTTATATAAAGGAATGAAAAAAATTGCTTTGGCCATTCATGGAGGTGCCGGAACCCTTATAAAAGGTATGATGACCCCTGAAAAAGAAAGCTTATATAAAGAAGTTTTAGAAAGCGCCTTGCACATAGGGTATCAAATTCTAAAATCAGGGTTCTCTGCTGTGGAAGCAGTTGAGGCATCTGTTAAGGCACTTGAAGATTCCCATCTGTTCAATGCGGGAAAGGGAAGTGTATTCACTTCTGAAGGGAAACACGAAATGGATGCTTCCATTATGGATGGAAAAACCCTTAAAGCAGGGGCTGTTTCTTTAGTTAGTGGCATAAAAAATCCTATTAGCCTGGCGAGGGATGTTATGGAAAAAAGTGAACATGTTTTCCTTGCATCTAAAGGAGCTATGCAATTTGCAGAGAAACTGAAATACCAACTTAAAGACGAAAACTATTTCTATGATGAATTTCGTTATCAGCAATGGCAAGAGATCAGGGGTACCGAGAGTTTTAAGTTAGACCATTCTGTAAAAAAGGATTCAAAATTTGGAACTGTAGGTGCAGTGGCCTGTGATAATTTGGGAAATCTGGCAGCAGCAACCTCTACAGGAGGTATGACCAACAAGCAATTTGGCAGAGTTGGTGATAGCCCAATGATTGGTGCAGGGAATTACGCCAACAATAAAACCTGTGCGGTTTCATGTACCGGTAGCGGGGAATATTTCATTAGAGGGGTGGTTGCCTATGACCTGTCTTGTCTCATGGAGTATAAGAACTTATCACTTCAGGATGCCGCCAAAGAGCTTATCCATAATCGTTTGTTGAACATGGGAGGAGATGGAGGTTTAATTGCTGTTGACGCACTAGGCAATATTACAATGCCGTTTAATACAGAAGGTATGTATAGAGCCTGTAAAGGATCAGACGGTGCAGAGCAAATCAGTATCTATACGAATTAGGAGGTTGGAAAAGGTGCGTCAAGTGGTAATACTTTCACTTTGCCTTTTTTCAAATTAAATCGATCCCCGTTTGCCAACACATGAGTTTTAAGATTTATGAGGGACATGGGTGTACCTTTTTCCAGAATCCTTTCGTTATTGTGTTTTAGTTTTCTGGGATCGAACATGATAACCATCCCGGAACCTATTATTTCAAAAGTGCTGCTGTTTTTAATAACCAATCCTGTATCTTCAGCAAGGCCTATGCCCATCATATTGGGATATTTAGCTACGGCCTCTGCAAGTCGTCCAAAACGACCACGCCGAATAAAATGAGAATCTATAATTAGATTGGAAATAAATCCCATCCCTGAATCCATTTTTACAGCGCCTTTTATAAATGATTCTGTACTGCTGCCACCTGCTATCATTTCGCTGGACATACACATTGCACCAGCACTTGTGCCGGCAATCACTAAGGCGTCTTTTTTATACCGGTCCATGAGTATTTCATGTAGTTTGGTATTACCAATTTTTGCAGTGATTTTTGATTGGTTTCCCCCGGAGAACATCACACACTGGGCATTTCCTATCAATTCCAGATTCTCGGGTCTTTCAGACTCTTTTCTGTCCCGAAGGTCCATGACATGTACTTTACGGCATCCTAATTTATCAAATGCCTTGATATAACTATTACTTACTTCCTTTGGAATACTTGAGGCAGTTGGAATAACAACAATTTGTGCCTCTTTACCCCCACTCTCACCTACAACTCTGGAGAGGATACTTTCCTGGATAAATTCAAGATGGTACTGCTCTCCGGTCTCTATCCCTTTATCTTCATTTCCTCCTATAGGAATTAAGGTGCCTTTTACAGCCATAATTAATACTTTATAGGGTGTAAAAATACAGCTATTGTTATAAAAAATGTCATATATTTATGAAATTACGTAGAACTTATCAAACTCAATATAACAGCTAGAGTAGTAGTTTAGGGCTAGTAACTAAAATTTTTTTTCTGGATTAAGAACCATAAAATATAAGGTCATGAAAATAAGAGAAATAAATGCAATGAGGGGACCGAATTTCTGGTCAATTCGCCGTCACAAATTAATTGTTATGGTTCTGGATTTGGAGGAAATGGAAGAATTACCTACTAATAAAATTGACGGTTTTGCGGACCGTATACGTGAAATGTTTCCAAGTATGTACTCCCATAGATG
>JABDPH010000311.1 GCA_013042925.1 Eudoraea sp. | reverse complement strand
GGTGGAACATATGGATGATGCTGTTGGAAAAGTATTAAACAAACTTGAAGAGAACGGGATACTTGAGAATACCATTGTTATTTTCACAAGTGATAATGGAGGACTGAGGGGGAATTACGAAAATAACAGAAAAAAAGTTACTTCAAATTTACCATTGCGTTCAGGAAAAGGAGATGTCTATGAAGGAGGTGTCCGTGTTCCCTTTATTGTTCATTGGCCCAATAATATTTTGGAAGGACAAGTTGATAATACCCCCATAACTTCTGCAGATATTTTTCCAACAATTTTAGGACTAACAGGTGTTAAGATAAATGACCAATCTGCTGAAAATATAGATGGGATAGATTTTGCACCTCTTTTAACCTCTGGAGATGATATTCACAGGGATGCCATATACTGGCATTATCCGCATTATCACTTAGAAGGGGCAAAGCCTTATAGTGCAATTCGCAAAGGCGACTGGAAACTAATTGAGATATTTGAAAATAAGGAGCTGGAGCTATATAATCTTAAAGAAGATATTGGTGAGAAAAACAACCTGAGATTACGATATCCGGAAAAGGTGGTAGAACTTCAAAACGATTTAAATACCTGGCGACAGGATGTCAAAGCACAATTACCAAAAACTAATCCTCAATTTATGGAAGAATATGAAAGTTCCTGGAAAGCAGGGCAATGGAGAAATAGACCGGATGACGAATTTTTGGAACATTTAAGGAAGGCTAACCAATGAAGAAAACTGTAATATTCCTATTGGGTTCACTTATTGTGTTATCCTGCTCGGAAGTAAAACAGAAGAAAGAATTAAAGCCCAATATCATTTATATTCTGGCAGATGATTTAGGTTATGGTGATTTAAGTTGCTATGGACAGCAAAACTTTCAGACACCCCACCTGGATAATCTTGCCAGGCAAGGCATGAAATTTACACAGCATTATAGTGGGTCCACTGTTTGTGCACCTTCCCGGTCTTCTTTAATGACCGGGTTGCATACAGGACATACCCCTGTTCGGGGTAACAAGGAATTGGAAATTGAAGGGCAAAGTTCTTTGCCTGCATCTTCTTTGACTCTTGCCGAATTACTCAAAGAAGCGGGTTATAAGACAGGAGCTTTTGGAAAATGGGGCCTCGGCTTTATTGGTGAAGAGGGAGACCCAAATAAACAGGGATTTGATGAGTTTTATGGTTATAATTGCCAGCGTATGGCACACAGGTATTATCCCCCTTATTTATGGCGAAATGAAACAAAGGAATTCTTAGATGGTAATGATTGGACCAATACGACTACTTATGCTCCGGATAAGATTCAGGAAGCCACATTAAGGTTTATTGAAGAAAATAAGGACACAACATTTTTTGCATACGTACCATTGGTATTGCCTCATGCCGAATTGATTTCACCTAATGACTCGCTCTTGCAGCAATTTGAAGGGAAATTTGAAGAAAAACCTTATTTGCCAACAAATCCCTATACTTCTGATTATGGTCCAGACATTATACCACAACAATATTGTTCGCAGGATTCACCTTATGCTGTTTTCGCATCTATGGTCACCCGCCTGGATGCATATGTAGGACAAATAGTAACTAAGTTGGAAGAGCTTGGAATTAAAAAGAATACAATTATTATGTTCGCCAGTGATAATGGTCCTCATGAGGAAGGTGGCGCAAATCCTGAATTTTTTAACAGTGCAGGCGGCTTACGTGGAGTAAAGCGGGATCTTTATGAAGGAGGTATTCGCACACCTATGATTGTTGTTTGGCCGGATAAAGTAAAGGCCGGATCGACCTCAAATCATATTTCGGCATTTTGGGACATAATGCCAACGTATGCTGAAATTGCCGGGGTTCAATTAAAATCGGAAACCGATGGAATCTCATTTTTACCGGAATTATTGGGACACAAGGAACAAAAAAAGCATGAATATCTCTACTGGGAATTTAGTGAAAGAGGTGGGCGCCAAGCTATCCGGATGGGTGATTGGAAAGCAATAGTATACGATTTGCAAAAAGATCCCAATCCCAAAATTCAGCTTTATAACCTTGCAGAAGATGAATTGGAAAACAATGATATCTCCTCCGAACATCCGGAAATAGTGAGCAAAATGAACCAATTGATGAAGGATGCGAGAGTAGAATCACAATTATTTCCATTATTTAATTAATTTTTAAATCGGCAGAGAATACCATAATTGTATCCGTCTTACCGAACTAAATTAGAGTCATGAAAAAATTAATCTTATTGATAGGGTTACTTATCTTTTCCTGCAAGGAACATAATTCCAACGTAAGTCAATTGACCCAAAACCCAAATGTAATTATTGTTTTTACGGATGATCAGGGTTATGGAGATTTGGGATATCATGGAAACCCGATACTGAAAACACCAAATCTGGATGCTTTTGCAGAAGCATCCCTGGAACTTACAAATTTCCATGTGGGGACTACCTGTTCACCAAGCCGGGCAGGTTTGTTAACCGGTCGGAATGCCAATAGGAATAATGCCTGGCATACCATTGCAGGATGTTCTATCCTCTCTGCGAACGAAGAAACCATGGCTGAGGTTTTTGGGAACAACCAATATGAGACAGTGATGTTTGGGAAGTGGCACTTGGGGGATAATTACCCTTACCGTCCTATAGACCGGGGATTTCAACATGCCTTATACCATGGAGGAGGCGGTATTGGTCAAACCCCGGATTATTGGGGAAATGATTATTTCAATGACAACTATTTCCGTAATGGAAAGCCGGAGAAATTTAATGGATATTGCACAGATGTATGGTTTAACCAGGCCATCGAGTTTCTGGAAGAAAGAGAAAGTGGAGAACCATTTTTTATGTATTTGGCCTTAAATGCTGCACATAGTCCATTTAATGTACCGGATGCCTTTGCAGAAATGTATGAAGATGCTCCTTTGAGTGAAGAACAAAAACGTTTCTATGGGATGATTACCAATATTGACCTTAATTTTGGCAGATTGATTGAATACCTTAAAAAAAATAAGCTATTTGAAAACACGATCTTGATTTTCACAACAGACAATGGAACGGCCAGGGGGATTACCCATTTAAAGGATAAAGATAAAGTACTTGGCTATAACGCTGGTTTAAGAGGAATTAAAGGAAGTCATTATGACGGGGGTCATAGGGTTCCAT
>JABDPH010000308.1 GCA_013042925.1 Eudoraea sp. | reverse complement strand
CGTGGAATAGCGTATAAACTTTCCTGAATCTTCAGGCATTGGATACTTATTTCGATCTTTTTTGGACTTGCCAGACTTTACAACTTCAGATTTTGCTTTCTTAGAATGGGCAGTTCTTTTTTTAGTTCCACAACTTAGAAATAAAAGGACCATTACAACTGCCAGAGTAGCTTGTTTCATATATCGATTTTGGGTAAATTTTTGCTTTTCAAATATATATTTATTCCGGCAATTCCTTGCAATCCGCCGGTATGTATAGCCAATATTTTTGTGCCGGGCTTAAATTTATCCTTAGCAATCATGTCTAAAATACCGTACATCATTTTTCCCGTATATACCGGATCAAAAGGGATTCCGGTATTTTCATTCATTTCATTTATAAACGATATTAATGATTCATCAACCCTGGCATATCCCCCAAAATGGTAATTAGAGCTTAAATCCCAATTCCCATTTTCAACAAATCTACAAATATCTTTCTTTAAAAAGTCGCCTTTGAGTGCGGGAAAACCCAATATCTGTTGGTTATGAGCAGCACTATTTATAATTCCTGCTATAGTGCCTCCGGTTCCAACAGAGCAACAGATTACATCATAAACAGCGTCTCTGGAAGTAAGAATCTCTTCACAACCCTTCACGGCTAAATGGTTTGTCCCCCCTTCCGGAATCATATAAAAATCACCAAATTCTTTCTTCAGTCTACTTAAAAATTCGGCAGTTTCCTTTTTCCTGTAATCTGTCCTGGAGACAAATTTAAACTTCATGCCTTGCTTATGTGCGGCGGATAAAGTTGGATTACTTGTCCATAAATCTGATACTTCTTCCCCTCTGATCACTCCTATGGTTTGCATCTTGTTGAGCTGTCCGGCGTAGGCGGTTGCTGCAATATGATTTGAGTATGCCCCCCCGAAAGTTAACAGGGTATTATACTGCAATTGCTTAGCCTTGAGGAGATTATACTTTAGTTTGCGATATTTATTACCCGAAATTTTAGGATGAATAAGATCCTCACGTTTTATGTAAAGTTCTACGTTCTTTTTCTCTAAGAGAGGAAGGGCTATCTTTTGATTCGTGACCAACACAACTTCAGGGCTTAATCGCTCCAAAGATATTTAATAAAGCTAAAACGTTTTCTTTCCGAAAGGTATTCCATATTAAGTTCATTCTGATAGGCCTCACGCTCAAAACTAATGTTTTGATATGCTCTGTAACTATCTAAATAAAGTACGGTTCTCAGCAACCATTCGGAGATGTATAAAAAATAGAAAGGAAGAATTAGCAGTTCCTGCTGTTGCTGTAAATGAATCCTTTCGTGATTAATTAAAACAGCATCTTGTTTTAAATGAACGTTCTTGAGAATAATAAACGGCCAGAGAGAAAGGCCTACATAATTCCGGTAAAAAAATTGTCTAATTATCACAATCATAAGCAATTGTATAAAAAGCTTTATCAAATATAATTGTTAAATTTTATTTTTACCTAAAAATCACGAAAGCTTACTAACATATTCGTTAAGTTACCATTCTAAGAATCTTAGCCGGTATGAGGGGTTTTGATCTGAAGCGTACTATTTTATTAACAATAATCCCTTAATTTTGTTGGCATGAAAAAGATAGTGCCGGTTGAAGAAGGTGATTTTTATTGGTCCGAAGAGGGATATCGTGTTTTTACAAAACAATATCATCTTAAACGAGGGTATTGTTGTGAGAGCAACTGCAGACATTGCCCTTATGGATATAATGCAAAGACAAATATGCAGTAATTTTACTACCTATTTGGCATGATAATTGTGCCAATATTTTTATCCAAAATGGTTGACTAATCTAAAAAGTTTCGATATGAAAAAGATAAAAATAATTGTAGTTCCGGTACTTTTTATTCTCTTCCTAACTTCTTGTGCTTCGGTAAATGTATTGTCAGATTATGACAGACAAACCGACTTTACGGTATATAAAAGTTATGCATTTTACAAGACTGGAATAGACAGGGCCCAGATTTCTGATCTGGACAAGAAGCGAATCCTTAGAGCAATTGAGACGGAGATGGATTCTCTTGGCTTTGCTAAGTCCGAAGAACCGGACCTGCTAGTAAGTATCTTCACCAATGAAAGAGTAGAAGTAGATGTGTATAGCCCAGCCTGGGGTTATGGCTACGGATGGGGTTGGGGCTATCCTGGCTGGGGCTGGGGTTGGCCCGGCTATTACAATCCATATTTTTGGGGACCCGGCTATTACGGTAACAATGTAAGCACCAGAACTGAAGGCTCTTTATATATTGATTTGATAGATGCATCCAAAAAAGAATTAGTTTGGCAAGGCCGAGGCGTTGGTACCCTGAACAATACAAAAAATTTAGAAAAAAAAGAGAAACGAATTCGCGAATTCGTTGCAAGAATTATGCAACAGTTTCCACCTGAAGCCGTTGCTGCAAATTAAAATTATAACCGCCCTCTTTGGGCGGTTTTTTGTATCTTTATAAGGCATTAATAAACTGTTATGTCTTTTGAAAGTAACCCTATTTTAGATAAACTTCCTTCTCATCTTAAACAGTATATTAAATCTCAGAACTACGAAGATTATTCGGCCATAGACCAGGCTGTCTGGCGCTATGT
>JABDPH010000306.1 GCA_013042925.1 Eudoraea sp. | reverse complement strand
CGTGGACACCGCCCCCGCTTAGTTCTTTTACAGCCTGCACAACATCATTTTTGCGGGCATTAATAGTATAGTCGGCTCCAAGGTCACTGGCCAGTTTACATTTCTCATCAGTTATATCAATAGCAAAAACTTTTGCTCCAATACCTTTTGCAATTTGAATAGCGGAAAGCCCTACTCCGCCACATCCATAAACCGCAATGTATTGATCTGAGGTTAACTTGCCCTGTTCTCTTACCCCTCGGTATGCTGTGATAAACCTGCAGCCTAATCCGGCAGCTTCAAGGAATTTCATATCATCAGGTAGCTCTACCAGGTTTTCATCGGCATAATCAATTGCAACATATTCAGCAAAAGAACCCCATGCAGTAAAGCCTGGTTGAAACTGATAGTCACATACTTGCTGATTACCTTCCAGGCAATAGGTGCAGGCTCCACATCCTCCTACAAAAGGAACAGTAACCCGCTGTCCTTCAAACCAATTTTTAACCTTCTTTCCTACTGCTACTATTTTCCCTGCAAGCTCATGTCCAGGAACATGTGGTAATACTATATCCGGGTCATGCCCCATCCAGCCATGCCAGTCACTAAGACATAAGCCGCTGGCTACTACTTTTATAACCACACCAAAATCTGTGGGATTGGGATCCTCTACACTGGTTATTGATATTGGCCCCTGAAAGTCATTAAATATGGCTGCCTTCATATTAAGAATATAATAAAACCACGAATCCTTAATCCACGGAATCAATGCCTTTGGCTACCTAAAATAATGATTTTTATCAACTAAGATTTATGGAATTCTGAAACTGAAGTATTCAGCTAGCAGGTAAGTTCAATAAAAAAGGCGGAATATCGCTATTCCGCCTTTCGGACTTAACCACTGTTCCTTATGGCACAGGAACCAAATCAAAGTCTTGAATTATTTTATTCCCCGCCACAATAGTTACTTCTTTTGCTGTTTGTGCTTCATATCCCTGGAGCTCTACCATCACATCATATGAACCGGCAATAAGACCCATTATGGTATATTTGCCACTTTCATCCGTAAAGGTGGATGTATTTAATGTATCTGCAGCAAATACAGATACCGTTGCTCCTTCCAAACCAATTTGTTCCTCATTTTCGATAGTTGAAACCAATCCTGAAAGCGTGCCAGCAGTAGTCAAATTACTCGCTTTAATAACAGGTTTAAAGTTAAACCCAGTAATCCCTGCGATATTTTTCAGATTGCCTTTAGGGATAAAAGACTTGCTTACGTCAAAGTCCAGAAGTAAATCCGAACTTAATTCACCACCTACGAAAAGCGAAGGTTTAATAAACACCTTAATCCCGGTTTGCTCTCCACTTGGGACTTTTAGGTTGAAGGTGCTGCCATTGGTTAAAACAACATTAACTCCTTTCACATATACACGGATAAGATCATAGGAGCCTACCGGTACATCAACATCCACTAGAGTTTCCGTGATGCCATTGGTAAGTTCAATCAGATTGACCTCTCTTTCTTCTTCCGATAAAACAATAAAAGATTTGTCCTCATCTTCATTATTCTCTTCACCTTCCATTGAATCTCCCTTATAGCGCGCATCTATTTTAAAAATAGTCACATTTGCTTCAGAAATCAAATCATAGGGAAATGGGGCGTCCGTCAATTGCACGGTAAGCCTGGCCATTTTTGTTTCTGATTCTAAATCATTGCTACAAGCAAAAAGAAGTGCAAAAGCAATTATAAGAGAAGTTGTTAAAAGTTTAATTTTCATTGGGGGATTACTTTTAAAATGAATGAATAATTATCTGATATTGAAATTAAAAATTCAAATTGAGAGGGCTAATTTCCTGTTTTTTAATCTAAGAATGGCCTTTTTTCCTAATTTTTCGATATAATACATCTTTAAATCAGTAGTTTTAGGCCAGATTATTATGATAATAAAATAATACTCAATATACTGTATATCAATGCTTTACGGCATATTATTGAACAGATATTTTACAAAAAATAACCCTCAGACCAGGTAATAACAAAAAAGAGCGCCGATAGCGCTCTTTTAAGGTTTATTTTAGGAATGATAATTTACTTTGCATCCAAAACTTTGGTGCTTATATAAGAACTACTCCTTATAATCTTTCCTTCTTCATCAAAGTCATGAATATATAAGGCAGGGAGAATAATTTTCTTGTCATCGGCTTTTCTGGTCATTCTGAATCTCCACCAGGATTGCACTGTCCTGCCATCACGAAGATCATATTCAAGATAATCCGGATAACCTACCACATCAATACTGGTTATTTCAAAATCTTCCATGATATTACTATTTCTTTCTTTTACTTCTTCAAGACTCATGGATTCACCAACGGGCATCTCTAAAGAATTAAAACGTGCATCATCCTTAAAGAAACTATAGGCCGTTTCAAGGTCCATATTCTCAAACGCATTCATCATCTTTCGAACCGTATTGATATTGTCATGATGGTTGTAAATAGTACCATTTTTTCTGTCTTCAAAGCTTTGGCCAATTTCCGAGAAAACACGCTCATTATAATAAATGATCATGGTTTCTATTTTGTTGTTGTCATTCAATTTAAATAACCTATGAGTTGGCATATCAATTTTTACTCCGGTTTCATTATGCATGGCCTTTAAGTGATTCCAGGTTTGTACCCATACTCCGCTTTCCTTGTATTCTATGGCGTCAGGATAAGCACCCTTGGTAGGTTTGAATGAAACATAGGACAGGTTTTCTTTCCAAAAATTAGATTGGTTTATAAGCTGATTTTTAGTGCTACCTTTGGCATCTTTATTTGTGCCAGTGCCGTTGTAGGATTTAAAATCATCGGCCAGGTATGTAGCTAATTTTATGGTATCTCCGGCAAAGAAAGCGTCAAGCATGCTGTTTACCACATCAATAGCCGGATGCTCATTAAACACTTTACCGTTGTTTTTTTGAGAATAACCCATAACTGCAAAAAGCATTAGGGCAGTAAAAAATACATTTTTCATATTTAAAATTTAAATGGTTATGGGTGCGAATAACTATAATCTGATAAGAAGTACCAAGACTAACAGGACGAACATGGCTATTTATTGTCCGAATGTGCTGTTTTACTGATCCAAAGTAAAAATCAATCCTGATTCATGATATTTAAATAAGATACCCCCATGGTAATATTTGTTTATAATTACGACATAATTGTTATCTTCTACCGAATTTAAGGATCACATACTGT
>JABDPH010000144.1 GCA_013042925.1 Eudoraea sp. | reverse complement strand
CTATATACCTCTGAAAAGTGACCTTCGGTAACTATTATCTTTGAAACATTTTCAATCTGCTGCTGGATAAGCAAACTGTTCTCTTTTAAAATAGATTGCTGCACATTGCTTTTGTTCCATGATTGATAAATTAAAATCATGGCCATGGCGATTACTATTCCTACTAAAATTCGCTTCATGGTTTGAATTTCATAAATGGGAACTCTTTATTCAGTACAGAAATTTTATCATTTAACGACTTCAAGAAAAGTTGATGCTGCTCTGATTCCTCATTAAAAGGCCTGTGAGATAATCCTCTCTGAATTTCCTCTACCGCTTTCATTACGCTTTCAGCTTTCTCAGAAACCCAGACATTTTTAAACTTTTCCCAAATGTAGTCTATTGCCAGATTATTTGGATGCACCATATCTTCTGCATAAAATCTATAGTCCCTTAGCTCGTCCAGCATAATTTCAAACGCAGGAAAATAATGGAGGTTTTTATTTGTGGATGTCGCTTCCATAATCTTTCCAACGGCTGAAATCAAATTTGCTTTACTGCGTTGATTTTCTACAAATCCATCCTTTAAATGCCTTACAGGCGAAATTGTGAAAATCACCGAAGCATTTTCATTTACCTTTCTGATGTTTGCAATTATTTGCTTAAGGCTTTCTTCAATCTCCTCTTTTGAAAGTAACTCCTTGGTAAAGTTCTTTTGGGGTACCTTATGACAATTGGCTACCCGTTTCTGAGTTTCAATATTTCTGTATACCCAGGCAGTACCCAGCGTAATTATAACATGTGTGGCATTTTCAAGTTGATTTCTTGTATCGTGAAGTGCGCTATTTAAATTGGTAAGCAATTGCTCTTTAGACGGATCACTCAGGTCTGAATGTGCATCAAAACAGTGCCAGCGTTCATTAAAATTAAAAACATCTGCGGTTTCATACATTCTCTCTTCAACAGACCTGGCAATAAAGTTTTCGATGGCTTCAGGTTGAAACAAAATTCCCAACGGGTTTTGCAGGGTTTGAAATTGGTAGTAATTAAATTTCCTCCCAATATTTTCAACAAAGCAGGAACCTACTAGAAAAAGAGTGCTATGATGATCTATTCGTTCTTTAGAAGACCGTAAAGGAACTATGGTTTGAAGTTTCATATTGTCTGTTTAGTACGGTTACATGCAATCAGCAATATTCTTCAACATTAAAGTATAAGCATCTTCTAATTGTACATCCAATTGATTTACAAATCCAAGGATTCGTTCCAGACGATCAACTTCCTCATTTTGTAACGCTTCAGCGGCCTTATCCATTTCATTTTGAACCAGACGCTGAATATTGTATACATTTTCCAGGTTATACAGACATTCATAACCAAATTCATTCGCTATTCCCATATTTCTGGAAGTCTCCCATGCAATTTGCGAGAAAGCAATAAGCTCCAATCTTATTCTGGTATTACCCAGATACCTATATAAGGTGTCATTGATTCGAACAGAATCTTTGATTATAAAATAATTCGGAAAGTTTTCCTGAAAGTCTTTCATTTGGGAAATGCCGGACACTGCCTGTCCATCAGAATCAGAAATAATCTCTTCGTAGGCCTCAATTGCTTTTGGAATTTTAAGATTTACTTCCCTTGCGCTATATAATTCATCTAAATTATTCCGTATCTCTTCTTCTATCTTATCAATAGCAATCCTCTTATTGGCATTAATGGTATTCGAGGCATTCCAGTTGTTAAACCAAATAGCAAGACTAATACCAAAGAATATCAATAAGATTTCACCTATAATATATTTCCAATTAACCGTTGTGGATTTAAAAAGACGCATCCGCTTTATTTTAAGTACTCCTTAGCTTTATCAAATGCTAATGCAATTCCTTCAGGATTTTTACCCCCGGCAGTAGCGAAGAACGGTTGTCCTCCTCCCCCCCCATCAATAAACTTCCCTAATTCCCGTACAATTTGTCCGGCATTAAGATTTCTTGCTGCTACAAGTTCTTTTGAAATATAACAAGACAACACTACTTTTCCATCCTGCTCTGCGGCTAATAAAAGAAATAAATTGTCATGGTTTTTACCTAAATCAAAAGAAAGATCCTTGATGCCAGAAGCACTTAAATCTACTTTTTCTGCAAGGAATTCAACTTCATTTATGTTTTCAATCTTTTGGATTAGCGTTGTTTGAAGGTTTTTAGCTTTTAACCGTATTAGGCCTTCCACCTCCTTTTTCAGTTTTGCATTCTCTTCCTGAAGTGTTTCAACAGCTTTAACCGGATCTTTTGTGCCTTTTAAAAGATTCCTGATTTCATTTAGCTTTTGGTTATTCTCATGATAAAAATCCTTAACCGAATCTGAAGTAATAGCTTCTATCCTGCGAATTCCTGCAGCAATAGCACCTTCTGAAACAATTTTAAAATGCCATATATCTGCTGTGTTGCCAACATGGGTGCCACCACAAAGCTCTATAGACTGTCCAAATCTAACCGTACGGACTGCATCTCCATACTTTTCACCAAACAAAGCCATGGCCCCCTCTTTTAAAGCCTTTTGCATAGGCACTGCTCGCTGTTCTTCTAAAGGCAGTTGTTCATCTATCCTCATATTCACAAAATTCTCCACATCGTGCAATTCCTCCGTGGTCATTTTAGCAAAGTGAGAAAAATCGAATCGGAGATATTTGGAATGTACCGCAGAACCTTTTTGCTCCACATGCGACCCCAAAATTTCCCTTAGTGCCTGGTGCAGTAAATGGGTAGCTGTATGATTACGAGCTGTACGTTCCCTTTGTTTTTTATCTACAACTGCTGTAAGCACCTCATTTGGGTGTTTGGGAAGGTTTTTTGAAAAATGAACAATTTCATTATTCTCCTTCTTTGTATCCAGGATGTATATTACATCACCATTTGGAACTTCCAGGTATCCCTTATCACCAACCTGGCCACCACCTTCAGGATAAAATGGGGTTAAATTAAAGACCAGTTGAAACAGGCTACCCTCCTTTTTTGAAACAACCTTTCTATACTTTACCAATTTCACCTTGGCTTCAAGGGAATCATAGCCCACAAACTCTTGTTGCGCGTCCGCCATAAGAACTGTCCAATCTTCTTTTGAAACTTCAGAAGCAGCTTTGGAACGGTCTTTTTGTTCTTTCATCGCCAGATCAAAACCACTTTCATCTAATTTCATTCCTCTTTCACCTAAAATAAGGGCTGTCAAGTCTATTGGAAATCCATAAGTATCGTACAACTCAAACGCTTTTTTCCCATCTACTGTGTCTCCGGTTGTATTTGCTATTACGCTATCGAGCAATAATAACCCTTGTTCCAGGGTCTTTAAAAAGGAGTGTTCTTCTTCACGAATTACATTTTCTATGAGATTACGTTGATCCTTTAATTCCGGAAATGCCCCACCCATGCCGGAAACAAGTGCATTTACCAGGCGAAACATAAAAGGGTTCTTGGTATTCAAAAAGGTAAATCCATACCTAATCGCCCTTCTTAAAATTCTCCGTATGACATAACCTGCTCCTGTATTGCTTGGCAATTGACCATCTGCAATAGAAAATGCTACAGCGCGAATATGATCTGCAATAACCCTTATGGCAATATCTATTTCTTCTGCTTTACCGTAATCGGTGTTTGTAATTATTTCAATTTCACGAATGATGGGAGTAAAAACATCGGTATCGTAATTAGATTGTACCCCTTGTAAAACCATACAAAGACGTTCAAAACCCATACCGGTGTCTACATGCTTTTGAGGGAGTGGTTCCAGCTTACCATTTGCTCTTCTGTTGTATTGGATAAAAACCAGATTCCAGATCTCCACTACCTGCGGGTGATCCTTATTTACCAAAGTAGCGCCATCAATCTTTTCCTTTTCTTCCTTTGAACGTATATCTACATGTATTTCTGAAGAAGGGCCACAGGGTCCCTGCTCTCCCATTTCCCAAAAATTATCCTTTTTATCGCCCTTAATAATCCGATCTTCGGGTACTATGCCTTTCCACAAATCAAAAGCTTCCGTGTCCATCTCCAGTTTATCTGAATCCGAACTACCTTCAAATACAGAGACATAAAGGCTATTCTTATCAATTTTACAAACTTTTGTAAGGAATTCCCATGCCCAACTTATAGCTTCTTCTTTGAAATAATCTCCAAAGCTCCAATTTCCAAGCATTTCAAACATCGTATGGTGGTAAGTGTCTTTACCCACCTCTTCCAGATCATTGTGTTTACCACTAACCCTAAGGCACTTTTGCGTATCGGCCACTCTTGGATTCTTTATGGGCGAATTACCTAAAAAGAATTCCTTGAACTGATTCATTCCTGCGTTGGTAAACATTAATGTGGGGTCATCTTTTATGACCATAGGTGCAGAAGGCACAATTTTGTGGCTCTTTTCCTTAAAAAAATTTAAAAAATTTGCTCTTATTTCCTTGGAAGTCATCTAAAATGGCAAGGTTTTATTAAATTTAACGGTTTGTGCAAAACAATTTTTATATTTGTTTGTTTTGATAAGACGAAAGCACAAAAATAGGATAAAATCCATTCATGTCTAAGGTAAAATACTATTACGATCCGGACACCCTTTCATATCGAAAGATAGAGCCAAAAAAATCTCGGCGTTACAGGAATATTTTCCTCTTTTCCCTGGGTGCTATTATCTCAGGTTTGCTAGGTTTAATTCTTTTGCTTAACACTAGTATTTTAAATACTCCCCAAGAGCTTTCATTGCAAAGGGAAGCCAAGAATTATGAATTGCGCTTCGAGCTTTTAAATAAAAAGATGGAGCAAATGGAGCAGGTTCTGGCTAATATTGAAGACAGGGATAATAATATTTACCGGCTTTATTTTGAGGCTAACCCTATTCCGGAAGAACAGCGCAAAGCCGGATTTGGTGGCGTTAACAGGTATAAATCTCTGGAAGGATTCAATAATTCCGAGATGATAATTTCTACTAACAAACGGCTGGATATCATACAAAAACAAATAGTAATTCAGTCCAAATCTCTTGACGAAATTACCAAGCTGGCAGAGGAAAAAGAAAAACTTTTAGCTGCAATACCGGCAATACAACCGGTAAATAACGAAGAACTTACGCGTATGGCTTCCGGATTTGGATGGAGGTCTGATCCTTTTACGAAGGCAAGAAAAATGCATCGTGGTATGGATTTTACAGCACCTAAAGGCACACCTGTTTATGCTTCCGGCGATGGAGTGGTGAAACGGGCAGATAATAGGGCTTCTGGTTACGGTAAGCATATTAGGATAGATCATGGATATGGGTATATGACATTGTATGCTCACTTAAGTAAATACAACGTAAAGAGGCGGCAGAAAGTGAAACGTGGAGATCTCATAGGTTTTGTTGGTAGTACAGGCAGATCTGAAGCACCGCATGTACACTATGAAGTATGGAAAGAAGGCCAACGCATAAATCCTATAAATTTCTATTATGGAAGTTTGTCTGCGGAGGAATTTGAAAACATGCTGAAATTTGCCACTCAGGAAAATCAATCACTGGATTAATGCATATAGAATTACCTGAAAAACGTTATTATGGAATTGGCGAAGTCGCCAGAGCATTTGACGTTAATACGTCCCTTATTCGATTCTGGGAGAAGGAATTTGATGTTATCCAACCTAAAAAAAACGCGAAAGGCAATCGAAAATTCACTCCAAAAGATGTACAGAATCTTCAACTGATATATCATTTAGTCAAAGAACGCGGATTTACGCTTGAAGGCGCTAAAACGCACTTGAGGGAAGAAAAGCAAAAGACATTGTCTAATTTTGAAATCATACAAAAGCTCGAAAGAATTAAAGCAGAGCTGATCAAAATAAAAAGTCAACTTTAAACCTATACATTAAATTAATAACACGATTATGAAAAAATGGTTAATTCCCGTAATTATCCTCCTGGTCCTGGCATTTGCTATTTATAATTGGGCTGTTGGATTTAACAACACCTCAGTGGAATACGAAGCTAATGCCAAAACAGCCTGGTCCAATGTGGAAAGTTCCTATCAAAGAAGAAATGATCTGATTGGAAATTTGGTGAAAACAGTTCAGGGCGCAGCAGATTTTGAAAGAGGTACACTGACCGATGTAATTGAAGCCCGTGCAAAGGCAACTTCCACAACAATAGACGTGGATAATCTAACCCCGGATAAAATGGCGGCGTTCCAGGAAGCACAAACAGGTTTATCTTCAGCTTTGTCACGTTTACTGGTTACCGTAGAAAGATATCCGGATCTAAAGGCAAATCAAAATTTCCTTGAATTACAATCTCAGCTCGAAGGAACAGAAAACAGAATTAACGTGGCCAGGGACAGGTATAACGAACAAGTAAACATCTATGACATTTACACCTCAAAATTCCCCAATAAAATTTTAGCCGGTTGGTTTGGGTTTGAGGAAATGGCAAGGTACCAGGCAAATCCAGGTTCTGAAAATGCCCCCGATGTGAATTTTGAATTTAACTAATTCAACTCCCATGTCTAAAGTAGAAGATTTCTTAACAGCTGATGAAGAACAGGAAATCGTTGATGCCATTCTTGAATCGGAAAAAAATACTTCCGGGGAAATTAGGGTACACATAGAAACTTCAACTTCAATAGATCATTATATAAGGGCCCAGGAAGTCTTTCATTTACTGAAAATGGATAATACCAAAGAAAGTAATGGGGTTTTAATCTATGTTGCTGTAGATGATAAGAAATTTGTAATCTGTGGAGATAAAGGGATTGACGAGGTAGTCCCGGAAGACTTTTGGAATTCTACGAAAGATGTTATTCAAAACAATTTCAAGGAAGGAAAATTTAAAGAAGGAATTATAAACGGAATCCTCATGGCTGGAAAAGAATTGAAGGCTCACTTTCCGTGGAACCCCAATGACGCAAATGAATTAAGCAATGAGATATCTAAAGCTTAGTCTTCTTCTATTCTTATTGTCGGGGAGCACTGCACTTGCTCAATTTACAATTCCGGAAAAACCAAAACTCCAAACCAGCGTATACGATTATTACGGGTTGTTATCCGAATCGGACAAGAATGCTTTGGAACAGAAGCTAATCAGATATTCCGACAGCACTTCTACCCAAATAGTAATTGCCATCATAGCATCAACAGAAGGTGAAAACATTAACTACCTGGGTGCCCAGTGGGGACAGGCATGGGGAATAGGGCAAGCAGATGAGGACAATGGAATCCTGATACTCCTGGCGAGGGAAGACCGAAGGGTTGCCATTAATACCGGTTATGGCGTAGAAGCTTTGCTCACCGATGCATTATCCAAAAGAATAATTGGAAACGTAATTATTCCCGAATTCAGGGATGGGAATTACTATGCAGGATTAGATAAAGGATCAGACGCCATCTTCAGTGTATTAAATGGTGAATTTAAGGCAGAAGGCGATCCGGGAGGAGATGAAAACTTCCCTTTTGGCGCATTTCTACCCATAATTATCTTTATTGTTATTATCATTATTCTCAGCAGCCGCAATAAAAGAGGCGGCGGCAAAGGAAGGGGTCGCAAAAGAGGAATAGACCTTTGGGATATTATTATCCTCAGTAATATGGGCCGGGGAGGATATGGCGGATCATCATCTTCCGGAGGAGGATTTGGAAGTGGTGGTTTTGGGGCTGGCTTCGGCGGAGGCGGCTTTGGCGGCGGCGGTGCATCCGGAGGCTGGTAGGCAATCACATGGCCCTATCT
>JABDPH010000142.1 GCA_013042925.1 Eudoraea sp. | reverse complement strand
GTATATACTAAGCTTGATAAAGTAAATAAAGAATTTTCATTCGATTTAATTTTTGAAGGAGAGAATAGGGAAGATTTTAAACCAAAGATTGAAACATTTTTTGAACGAATTGAAAGGTATATTCCTTTTCTTAAAAATTATCATTTTTCAATTAATACCTCGAATACCTTTCCACATAGCAGTGGAATAGCTTCCTCTGCCAGTGGGATGGCTGCATTATCATTATGTTTAATGGATATAGAAAGACAAATGGTTTCAGAAATGGATCCGGATTTTTTCTTTAAAAAAGCATCTTTTTTGGCAAGATTGGGATCAGGGAGTGCCTGCAGAAGCATAAAAGGAAATCTTGTTCAATGGGGAGAGCACAATGACATTATGGGGAGTACAAATTTATATGGAATACCTTATCCATATCCCGTAAACGAGGTGTTTAAAAGTTATCAGGATACAATCCTCCTCGTACATAAAGGACAGAAAAGTGTAAGCAGTACTGTGGGTCACAACCTTATGCACGGCCACCCCTTCAGTGAAAAACGATTTGAACAGGCTCACGACAATCTTGTAAGATTGCGTTCAATTTTCGCTGAAGGTAACCTTGATGATTTTATTGAAGTAGTTGAAAGTGAAGCACTTACTTTGCATGCAATGATGATGACCAGTATCCCTTATTTTATACTGATGAAACCGAATACTCTAAACATAATTGAGAAAATATGGGAATTTCGCAGGGCGAGTAAAAAACACCTTTGTTTTACCTTGGATGCAGGGGCTAACGTACACCTTCTTTATCCAAATAATGAGAAAAAAGAGGTAGAAAAATTTATAAAAGAAGAGCTAATTGCCTATTGTGAAAATGGTCAGTATATTTGCGACCAAATTGGTTTTGGAGCCAAAAAAATGTAATTTGAGCCTTTATTAAAGCTAATACATCTTATCTTAGTGACATATTTAATTCAATTTAAATGAAAGGACCCCTTTTTTATTCAAAAATTTTGCTATTTGGTGAATATGGAATCATCAAAGATTCGAAGGGACTTTCCATTCCCTACAATTTCTTTAAGGGAGCCCTTAAAAAAGACGGAGATCTCTCTGATACGGCTAAGAAATCTAATGAAAGCCTGAAAAAGTATTATTATTATTTAGGCGATTTGCAGGAACAGGAACCGACGTTATTCTCATTAGACTTAAAGAAATTAAAGGCCGATGCAGACGGTGGGATGTATTTTGACAGCTCTATTCCCCAGGGTTATGGAATTGGAAGCAGTGGCGCACTTGTGGCCGCTATTTATGACAAGTATTCCATAGAAAAAATAACTGTACTGGAAAACCTTACACGCGAAAAATTGTTAAAACTCAAGGAGATTTTTGGTAAAATGGAATCATTTTTCCACGGTAAATCTTCCGGGCTGGACCCTTTAAATAGTTATCTTAGTTTGCCTATTCTAATTAATTCTCAGGAGAATATAGAATCAACAAGTATTCCGTCTCAGAATTTGGACGGTAAAGGCGCGGTCTTTTTATTGGATAGCGGAATTACCGGAGAAACGGCCCCTATGGTACAAATATTTATGGAGAAGATGAAAAGTGAAGGTTTCCGTAAAGTTTTGAAAGATCAGTTTATTAAGCACACAGATGCCTGTGTTGAGGATTTTGTAAGTGGTAATGTAAAATCGCTATTCGGGAATCTTAAGCAACTTTCACATGTGGTTTTAGACCATTTTAAACCTATGATTCCCAAGGAATTTCATAAACTTTGGGAACGAGGTATAGAAACTAATGATTACTACCTGAAATTATGCGGATCCGGAGGGGGTGGTTATATTTTAGGATTCACCCAGGATTTGGAAAAAGCGAAAACTGCCTTAAAAGGATATCAGTTAGAAGTGGTATACAACTTCTAAGTCCCTAAAAATGCTTAGTAGAAAAAACAAACTCCTGCTATTAAAAGGCCTGAGTCTGTTTTCTATCATAAGAGGATATAATGTTCTTATGATAACCCTGGCCCAATATTTGGCTTCTATTTATATACTTGCTCCCAACCTTCCGTTACGTGAGGTTGTTTTCGATCCAAATCTTTTTGTTCTGGTTTTAGCATCAGCTCTGGTTATATCTGCCGGCTATATTATTAATAGTTTTTATGACTCTGAAAAGGATCTTATTAACAGACCTCAAAAGAGCATGTTGGACCGGTTGGTTAATCAGCGAACAAAGTTAAGTGCCTATTTTGTCTTTAATTTTCTTGCCGTTTTGTTTGCCAGCTATGTATCTTTCAGAGC
>JABDPH010000293.1 GCA_013042925.1 Eudoraea sp. | reverse complement strand
ATCACATTCACGGTATACAAATCCCAGGTATTTTTTGCATGTTTCTATGTTCATTTCTTATCGCGGTTAACAGTTGTTTTTAAGCTGTGGCCCATTTTTATATTCATCTTACCTCTAATTTAGGTCATTTTGAGTTATTTAAATAAGCATCTATGTGTTCTAATAAACTTCGGGAATTAGTAAGAGAAAATTCCAGTTCTTCTTTAGTTTCAGTAAATAGAATCCTCTTAAAATTACTAATGCCCTGAAATGTAGCTGCAAGATGACTGTTATCAATTTTCTCCCAAACCAATGAATCTATCAATGGCCCCTGGTCATGAATTGGTGTGGAGCCAAAAGTATAGGTGTTCACATAGGATGTAATTTTTCCCCGATAGTCATTCGTGGTTTTTTCTATTCTGTCCTTAAGAAAAGTTTTTTTATTGTAAAAATTCTTGATATTCGCCCTTATAGAATCCGATATTATTTCTATCAACCCAGTCTGTTTTAGGCCATTGTAAGCATTCGTATTGTAAACTATCTGAGCACTCCAGTTTGGATTAAATTCATAACGCATAATATGAATTAGCGTATCTAAAGTTGCACCCTCTTTAGCCACCCTTGCCCTTAAAGTCTCATTTAATTGATATTGCTCAATAATAAAAGGCAGCCTTTCTTTTATTAACACGGTGTCTTGTGCCAGATCGCTCTTTAAGGCTATAAGTGAGTTTTTAATTTGGACTTTGGTTTTCTGATTTTCATTCCAATTGTTAATGGACAACGCAATCAGAATTCCAATAACAACCAGCAATATTTCTCCAATTGCATATTGAAGATACTTTCCGGTTTTGCCTTCTGAAAGCAGATTTTGTCTAATTACCCGAAAGAATTTTATCATTGGTTTCTTGGTTGGTCATAGTTACCACTACCCAGCTTTTCAGCCTTCATAGTTTATAAATAGATCTACATTGTTAAAGTGAGTCCGCCGTCTACGGTAAGTGTTGAACCGGAAATATAACTGGATTCATCTGAACAAAGAAAGATAATAGCTTTTGCTATCTCCTCCGGGCGGCCAGCTCTTTGCAGATGTACCGTAGGGAGCAATCCTTTATCGTACAAATCGTCACCAACAATACCCCTCAGGCGTTGGTGCATTGGTGTATCTGTAACACCCGGACATAAAAGGTTTACTCTGATTCCCTTTGGCGCCAACTCGGCAGAGACACTGCTCGTTAATCCAATGAGCCCGTGCTTAGAAGTCACATAGGCCGATCCGGTTGGAAAACCGAGAAATGAATTAACGGAACCGATGTTTACAATTGCTCCGCCATGACCAAGCTTGAGCATAGCTTGGGCCTCATATTTCATACAAAGAAATGTACCCTTTAGGTTAATGTCTATCACCTGATCCCAATCCTCTTCAGAAAGATCCGTTATTCCAAAGAATTTTCCCTCTATACCAGCATTATTAATTGCATAATCCAAACGGCCAAATACTTCTATAGTATGATCCACCATTTGCTCTACACTCCTGGCAACAGAAACGTCAGTCGTGATAGCAGTTGCCTTTCCACCTTTTTCCCGGATAGCAGCAACTAAGCTTTCAAGTTCTGCTTTTCGACGCGCAGCAACAACAATATGTGCGCCTTTAGCCGCAAAAGCCTCTGCAGTAGCCCTTCCAATTCCACTGCTTGCCCCGGTGATCAATACTACTTTTTCTTTCATATTACTCATTTGAATCCTTATTTATCGGTTAATATCTTATAAACTTTTTGTCATTGGCTTGTTGATTGTCATAGTCGCCACTCCCTAGATTTTCAACCTACTTGGTGAAGCAACTTCGGCAAAGCAGAAATGAAGACTGGTAACTTGGTGCATTTAGCCCTAAGGTACTAAATAAGGCTTTAAATTGAATGCTGGAAATTGGAGAAATGGCGTTCAACCCCCTGTTTTATTTATCAGACCAAATGGCTAATTCATTACCCGAAGGATCAAGAAAGTGAAATCTTCGTCCGCCCGGAAACGAGAAAATCTCTTTTGAAATACGCCCTTTAAATCGGATTACTTTATCTTTCATCTGCTCCAGGTCTGCATGATATAAAACCACCAGGGTACCATTAGTAATTACATCCTCAGTTTGTTCAAAGCCCCCTGCCAGGCCACT